>NZ_JADBTF010000482.1:0-2781 GCF_020246295.1 Microcystis sp. M090S1
CTTACAAAGACTTAATAGAAGGGATTGAATTGGCTATGTTAGAAGTTACTCAAAAAGATATTCGCAATTGGTTTACTCACTGTTGCTACTGTACCTCATAAGTCAGAGAATTGCTATAAGTAACTAAGCAAAATTAATATCGAATCTGTTTGACTTTCTGTTCTTTGTGCCTCTGTGGTTGCTCCCGAATCATTCTGGGATAAACTGATAAGCTGCCCGCGCATTTAAATTGCTTGTTGAGACGGGGCAAGAGGCAAGAGGCAACAGTAAAGGGATTGGGGGAGATTCGGCTAATCTTAAGAATAAGCGCTTTAAATGCGTCTTAGCTTAGAAAAGTGTATGTTAGGCTAGATTTAACCGGACTAAACCAAGAGAGCCTATTTATTTTTTGCGAGCAAAAATTTCTTCAAACCAATTAATAGCTCGATTTGCTAAAGCTTCTAGGGAATATTTTTGCTCGACTACTGCACGACAAGAATATCGTTCGAGCCGGTCTAAATTTTTAATTCCTGTAACTAATCCCTCGATACTATCCGGTTCAACCTTCATTTCGTGGCCTGGAAAAAGGACTGCTGGTGAAATCCCCAAGCTTTAGCGAGGAGCGAGGTGGGAAATGCTTGGACTTGCTGGTTATAAGCTTGTACCGCCTGATTGTATCGCATCCGTTCCACCGCTAGGCGATTCTCCGTGCCTGCCATTTCGTACTGGAGGTTGATAAACAGTTGGCTAGACTGTAACGGCGGGTTCGTTGCGGCATACTGGTGGAAACGTGCGATCGCCTGATCGATTTTGGCAATAGCAGCGGCTTTTTGTGCGGGGGTTAGTGCTTGCAAATATGCCTGACGGGATTGCACCAGCAAGGTGACTAAGGCTTTTTCCTGTTGAGCAGATGCTTGTGTGACGCTGACGAGATTAGGGATGAGATCGGCACGCCGCTGGAGTTGGTTTTCCACTTGCGCCCAGGCCGCATTTACTCTTGAGGCAGAACTCCCCAGAGTATTATATGTCCACATTCCCGAAAGCGCAATCACCCCTAGTATAGCTACCCCCACAGATAGCAATCTCTGGCGTTGTTGTGTCGCCTTCTTCTGTCGCTCTAACTTTTGTTGGCGTTGCCTCTGAACTTCCCGAATTGCTTGTTGGATAAATTCAGCCGGAATCCGCACTTCTTTGGCAGCCTCTACTAATTCCGACTCGGCGAAGCTCTGGGTGTAATCAGCATAGTATCGCGAGGCAAGTTCTAGCACCTCTGGCACAATTTCTTCAGGAATGCGAATTTCTTCGTCGTTCATGGCTAACCTTAGAAAATTTCCAAAAGATTCACTGTGTTTGATCACAAACAGCCATTACCAACTGTCGCCAGCACCGCCGCCGCCACTATCTCCGCCACCAAAACTACTGCCGCCGCTATCTCCGCCACCAAAACTACTGCCGCCGCTATCTCCACCACTAAAACTACTGCCGCCGCTAATTAGATAGAGGCTAATCCTATATATCAGGTAAAAAATAACCGAACCCAACCACAGAGCAACTAACCACATCCAGAAATGTTGTACTCCTCGGCTATCATTCTGGGGGGTATCTTGAGTCAACTCTTTACTCAGGGATGGTTCTAAGGAGACAATTATGGCTCTTGTCCCCGCCAAAGTCCCGCCATCAAAATCTTTTTGCCGGAAGCGCGGCGTTATCTCTGTCTCGATAATATTGCCAACTTTCCCATCGGGTAAAATCCCCTCTACTCCATATCCTGTCTCAATTTCCACGCGGCGGTCTTTGACTGAAATCAAAAATAGCACGCCGTTATCTTGGCCTTTTTTGCCAATTTTCCAATAGTTGAAAAGGTTGGTCGTAAACTCTTTAGGAGAAGCGGCGGGAGCAGTTTCCGGTACAGTTACCACTGCTATTTCCGCTCCGTTTTTGGCTTCTAACCAAGCGATCATCTGGTTCAGTTGGGTTTCTGTTTCCGGTTGAAGAATCTCGGCTTTATCTGTCACCCATCCCCCGGAAACCTGTCGAGGATTGGGTACTTCTTGAACCGTCAGAGCCAGGCCAGGACAAGGAACTAGGAAAAAAGCTACGCAGAGCGAACCGAGCCAAATAACTGGATAAGGTTTAACTACTAAAGCTTTCATGACTTTAACCTCCGGTGAGTAGATATTTGTGCCTTTCTGTTGTTGTGTGATCACAGAAAGACACTCTCGAAACATCGTCTGCTTCTATCATATTAGACTCCAGCTAAAAACCCTGCTCCCTCACTGACAAAAAATTTCTTCAAACCAAGCAATGACTCGATTTCCTAAAGCTTCTAGGGAATATTTTTGCTCCACTACTGCACGGCAAGAAGATCGATCGATCCGGTCTAAATTTTTAATTCCTGTAACTAATCCCTCGATACTATCGGGTTCAACTAAAAAACCAGTTTTTCCATCTTCAATAATTTCTACTGGACCACCACGACGATAGGCAATTACGGGAACACCACAGGCTAAAGCTTCAATAGCCCCGTTACCAAAAGCCTCAACCCAGCGCGGGGTCATCAACAGGCCAAAACAGTCGCCTAGCTCTTTTTGTAGGCTCTCGGTGGGCAAAAACCCGCGATAATCGACTAAATCGAAACTTTGACTCTCCCCCGCTAACCGCTCGCGCGGTGTAGCGGGGGATTCTCGGTTCTTAGGCTTTTAACTAGATCGACCTGGTTTAACCGGTCGATCCCCAACCGATCGCCTCCGCGAGCGTTTTCCAACACGGTCAGCCCGACCGCATTTTTTCCTCGGTTCTCGA
>NZ_JADBTF010000483.1:0-4466 GCF_020246295.1 Microcystis sp. M090S1
GTATTTTGGCATTAAATACGGCCGATTAACTATTGCAGTTAATCCAGCCTATACTAGCCAAGAATGCTTTAATTGTGGTCGGTTAGTCAAAAAGTCTCTATCAGTCAGAACTCATGTTTGTTCCTGCGGATATGTGGAAGATAGAGACAAAATGGCGGCCTTGAATATACTCAAAAAAGCTACGATAGGGCATATCGGAAGCTGGTCGTCAGACCTAAACGCTTGGGGAGATTTAAGCTCTATTTTGGTTGGTAGAAATACCTGCTAAGACAACTTGAGTCAGTGAACCAAGAATCCCTCGCTTTTAGCGACGGGATTGTCAACATTGACATTAACTTATCAAAGTCAATCCTTGAATGTTTCGGGTCTCTTGGATACTGGCTCTAGTGTTAATGTGTTGCCCTATGAAATGGGTTTAGCTTTAGGTGCAGTCTGGGAAAACCAAAGGCTATCTCTGCCATTAGGAGGTAATTTAGCTAGATTTGAAGCTGGTGCATTGGTTGTTAAAGCTACTGTTGAGCAATTCCCCACCGTAGATTTAGCCTTTGCTTGGACACAAGATAAATATGCGCCGCTAATACTAGGACAGATGAACTTCTTTCTTGCCTTTGATGTCTGTTTTTACAGATACGACTTAGCATTCGAGATTAGTCAAAAATAGTTTAACTAGAAAAAAAGAGGTGCGTTACATTTCATTAACTAAGCAACCAGCGATCGCAGTTTCACCTCAAGCGATCGCCCTATGAAAAGAGATTAATTTGTCTAAAGATTTGCTAAACTGAGGACAATAATCGCTTATTTTCAAGGTGTTAACTAAATGTGGTGGCAAAGTTCTCGGTTAGACCGTATTGAAGCCAGTCTAGAGGCAAGTCAGCAGCGAATAGAGCGAATAGAAAGCAATATTGACAGATTAGCAGCAATCAGTGAGGCAACGAATCGGCGTATTGATCGGTTTGTGGAAGCTACTGCTCAACAAATGGAGGAATCTAAGGCTCGTATTGACCAACTGCAACAAGGGATGGAACAGCTTCAGCGTGCAGTTGGCTATTTTTTAAGTCAGGACGGTAACTAACGATCGCCTTTTCAAAAATCAAAAAACCCCGTTAGCTTACAATCACTTGCTTCAATGAATGAGCATGGTACTACGGCTAGAGAAAAAAGAGGTGCGTTACATTTCATTAACTACCAGAGCGGCGTGCTGCTACGCAGTGCCTTCGGCATCGCACTCAACCAACTAACTTGATACGGTCGGTGTGCAAGCGGATTGTTATGCAGCAGTCAGTTTCTTTCAAGAGTAACATCATTTTCCAATGGTGCAGCAAGTGTAATTATTAATTCTCCATGTCCTGTGCCATAGTCATAAGGCTCTAACTCTATATATTTGCCACGACCTTCTATGGCAAAGTGGTGAATAACTCGTGGCTTATGTATTAGTAATTCAACCGAAACATCTAAATGAATTTTGGCAATATCATCACCGTTCACGAGCAACTGGTTTTCGGGAAGTACCATCGTTATCTGAAATTGTATTGGGTATGCTCCTGGATCTAGCTTCGTGGTATCAATTTGCTTCAATGCCTCATCAAAGCCTTGGTTTGACTCTTCACCTAAAAATTCGTACAGATCTATCTCATTTCCATTGAAGATAGCTTTTGCTGTTGATATGTCAATTGTCATAAAAGAGGGGTCTATCTTGCCAATAGCGGAACGTTTTGTCAATTTTATGTCTCCATTAAACCCACTTCTACCTGTGACTAGCATTCGTGGATAATCGAGAGGAAAGTCTGATGCCAGAAGTAACTCGATGCGTTCATCCTTTGCAGCTTGAGCAGTAGCACCCTTGCTAAATCCTCTGGCGACGAAGAAGCCTTTCTGCGAGGATGTTGCTTGAATCTTTTCTGAAAAAACGATGATTTCATTTTTTCCTACATTCTGCTTCCAATTCTTGCACTCAAAGATGAATTTACTTTTATAGCCTTGAGCTACTGAAACTTCAACATATAGATCGATCTCATGCAGAACACCTTCAGCAATTACAATTTTTTTGTTTTCTACAACGAACTTATCTGGGTCTAGTGTTGAAGAATATTTGAGAATTGCTTCTTCTATACGTTTTACTGCACGTTCTAGATCATCCCCCTTTTGCTTCTTCATGTTGGCTTTAATAGAGTCCATGGATCTTAATTTCACTCCTTACTGGTTCGCATTCAAACAAGAGGTGACACCCATCAACTTAGATGACGAACTAAAAGTTCTCAAGCATCAACTCCATCAACGGAGGAGCTGCATAACCATTGATTATACAGAAACTTTCCGAATAACACTGCTGAGAGTAACGATATGTAAAAACTCTCGGCATATCACCCCATTTTAGGGCCATCGCCGGAACTTTTCCGCATATCATACCCAAGAGCATATTAGCCAGATTAAACAAACTCTTTTAAGTAGATTCCTAACAACAAGCTGCAATAAAATAGACTTTTCGGGAAGTCTAGCACTAATTGCTTCAGTCCACCCCACAATTACCTAATTTTCGGGGAAAAAGTGCCTAAAATTTCCCCTTGATCGCTCTTATGTTCGGCACTTTTTGAGGGCAAAAAAATCTAAAAATCTTAGCCAACAAGGTTTTTAGATTTATTCAGCCAACCCTAAGTTAAATTTTGAGTTGATCGATTAAATCGCGCATAATTTTGGCCGAATTATGTAACTGTTCCGTTTCTCTGGGACTGAGAGCAAGATTCAGAGTTTTAATCACTCCTTTCTCGTTAACCACCGAGGGAATACTTAAACACACATCTTTGAGACCGTATTGACCATCGAGGAGAGTGCTAATAGTCAGAATTCTTTCTTGGGAACGTAAAATCGCTTTAACGATATCTGTGGTAGCTAAACCGATCGCATAGCTAGTATAACCCTTGCGTTTGATAATTTCATAGGCGGCGTTTTTAACCTGAAGAAAAATTTCTGTTAAGCTTTCTTGGTCGGCCGCGCTTAAATCCTGCCAATCTCCTTCTAATAACCTTGCTCCTCCGATATTAGCCGAACTCCACACAGCAAGCTCACTATCCCCGTGTTCACCGATAATATAAGCGTGGACGTTACGCGCATCTACATGGAGTTGGGTGGATAAAAGAGAGCGTAAACGGGCAGAATCTAGCACCGTACCCGAACCAATCACCCTAGAGGGCGGAAAATGGGTGATTTTCAGGGTAACATAGGTCATGATATCGACGGGATTACTCACCACCAAAATCAAAGCACTGGGGCAGTAAACAGCCACATCCTCCAGAATACGGCGAAAAATCGCCACATTTCGCTCAAGGAGATGTAATCTGGTTTCTCCCTCTTTTTGGGCGGCCCCAGCAGTAATAATCACCACATCGGCATTTTGTCCCACATCGGCCACGGTTCCCATTTTCAAGTCTGTGGGTTCAATAAAAGGCATTCCGTGCCTTAAATCCATCACTTCCCCTTCGACTTTATCCGTGGCGATATCTTGCAGAATTAATTCATCAAAACAGTCTTGAATTAACATCGAGTAAGCGCAGGCCATCCCCACCTGACCAACACCGATAATTACCCCCTTGCGAGGACGCAGAGGAGCGGGTTTTTCAGCGTAGGGATTGGGAGTAAATATTTTATCTAGCATAGATTTTTGCAGTTATTGCCTCGGTAAGCTCATTTTAAGGGGAAATGGTTAATATCAGGTAAAAGGAGACTATAAAGGGTTTGCTGAATAATGGTAAAACCTTTTTAAAATAAGGCTTTTGACCTGTTAAAACCCGATGTTCATGCTGCGAAAATCGGATTGAGATCCTCAAAAACCTTGCATTATCCTTTTTTTAGTACAAAAATGGTACAGAAAGAGAGGGCAACAAAGCCTGAAACGACCGGCTCCCGACTCCTGACGACCGGCTACTGACTCCTAACCCCACCAACAAACTTTTTCAGCAAACCCTAGTTTAAGAGAATTGAGGGCTGCTGACAGCTTCAGGCTATATCCTAAAATTAGGGATAAAGTGACAGTAGGAGGCGAACCGATGATCTATCACATTACTACAGAAAGAGGTTGGCAAATAGCTCGTGAAATGGGGGAATATCGGGCGTATTCCCTAAAAAATGAGGGATTTATCCATTGCTCCACCTTAGACCAAATTCCGAAAGTTGTGGCCGCTTTTTATCAAAATCAGCCAGACTTGCTGGTTTTAGCCATTTCTCTCGAACAATTGCAGTCCCAGGTCAAATGGGAGCAGCCCCAGCATCCTAACCCAGAAAATGCCACTTTAGAGCTAGAAAAAGAGACCTTTCCCCATATTTACGGTGCTATCAACCTAGAATCGGTAGTTTTTGTCAAACCCCTAGAGGAGTTGCTCAATTCCTAAGTAGGGATGCACAATTATTTGTAGGATGGGTTAGCGGTAGCGTACCATGAGCGGGCGTTGGGTTTCATGCTTCAACCCAACCTA
>NZ_JADBTF010000484.1:0-32586 GCF_020246295.1 Microcystis sp. M090S1
ACGTCCTGTAGGGGCGAAGCATTCGGATAGAAAATCTACGGTTTCACCGATAGGTTATTGCCCGAATGCTTCGCCCCTACTTTTTCAGCCGACCCTAAATAGAGCATTTAATTGATTAATGCTCATTCTTAATTCTCCTGACGACCGACTCCTGACTCCTGAATCCTGACTCCCGACTCCTAACCCCACCAACAAACTTTTTCAGCCTTTTTCAGCAAACCCTAGCTTAACACCATAGTTCGGAAACCCGTACCGATCGAGCAGTTGTCAGGGGCCTTGTATTTCGGTAAATTAGCACTCGGAAGGTAAGAGTGCTAATCTGGAAAAGACACTTACCCAAATACAAGAGAAACGGAGGATATTCCATGGCTGCAGTCAGCATCAACGTAACTACTGTTAAACCCCTAGGCGATCGAGTTTTCGTCAAAGTTAGTCCCAGCGAAGAAAAAACCGCCGGTGGTATTTTCCTTCCCGACGCCGCTCAAGAAAAACCCCAAATCGGGGAAGTCGTGGCCGTCGGCCCCGGCAAACGCAACGATGACGGTAGCCGTACTCCCGTAGAAGTGGGTGTGGGTGACAAAGTTCTCTACTCCAAATATGCCGGAACCGATATCAAACTTGGTGGCGAAGAATTCGTTCTCCTCTCCGAAAAAGACATTCTCGCCGCCGTTTCCTAATCATCTACCCTTGAAAACCCCTATTTTGCCCGAATAACGATACATTATGGCTAAATCTATTATCTACAACGAAGATGCCCGTCGCGCCTTAGAAAAAGGCATGGATCTGCTGGCCGAAGCGGTAGCCGTCACCCTTGGCCCCAAAGGTCGTAACGTCGTCCTCGAAAAGAAATTTGGCGCACCCCAAATCGTCAATGATGGCATCACCATCGCTAAAGAAATCGAACTGGAAGACCATATCGAGAACACCGGTGTGGCTTTAATTCGCCAAGCCGCCTCAAAAACCAACGATGTAGCGGGTGATGGTACTACTACCGCCACCGTTCTCGCTCACGCTATTGTTAAAGAAGGTTTACGCAACGTCGCCGCCGGTGCTAACCCGATTTCTCTGAAAAAAGGTATCGATAAAGCTGCCGATTTCCTCGTCGGTCAAATCGCCAAACACGCGAAACCCGTAGAAGACTCCAAAGCGATCGCACAAGTGGGCGCAATCTCTGCCGGTAACGATGATGAAGTCGGTCAAATGATCGCCTCGGCCATGGATAAAGTCGGTAAAGAAGGCGTAATTTCCCTAGAAGAAGGGAAATCGATGACCACCGAACTAGAAATCACCGAAGGGATGCGTTTTGACAAAGGTTATATCTCTCCCTACTTTGTCACCGACACCGAACGCATGGAATGCGTTTTTGAGGATCCCGCTATTCTGATTACCGACAAAAAAATCGGTTTAGTACAGGATTTGGTTCCCATTCTCGAACAAGTTGCCCGTCAAGGCAAACCCCTAGTAATTATCGCCGAAGACATCGAAAAAGAAGCTTTGGCAACCCTAGTAGTTAACCGTCTGCGCGGTGTTCTTAACGTCACTGCGGTGAAAGCCCCTGGATTTGGCGATCGCAGAAAAGCGATGTTAGAAGATATCGCCGTCTTAACCGGTGGTCAAGTCATTAGCGAAGATGCGGGTTTAAAACTGGAAACCACCAAAATTGACAGCTTAGGTACGGCCCGTCGTATCACTATGAACAAAGATACCACCACCATCGTCGCCGAAGGCAACGACGTGGCAGTGAAAACCCGTTGTGAGCAAATTCGCCGTCAAATCGAGGAAACCGATTCTTCCTACGATAAAGAAAAACTGCAAGAACGTCTGGCTAAATTAGCCGGGGGTGTGGCAGTGATTAAAGTTGGTGCCGCTACCGAAACGGAAATGAAAGACCGCAAATTGCGCCTAGAAGACGCGATTAACGCCACTAAAGCAGCCGTAGAAGAAGGTATCGTCCCCGGTGGTGGTACTACTTTAGCTCACCTCGCTCCCCAATTGGAAACTTGGGCCAAAGAAACCCTCCAGCATGAAGAATTAACCGGTGCTTTAATCGTTTCTCGTGCGATTTCTGCCCCCTTAAAACGGATCGCTGAAAATGCCGGCCAAAACGGTGCAGTTATTGCCGAACGGGTGAAAGAAAAGCCCTTTAATGTCGGTTATAATGCCGCTACCGGTGAGTTCTCCGATATGTTTGAGGCGGGTATCGTTGACCCCGCTAAAGTGACTCGTTCTGCCCTACAAAATGCCGCTTCGATCGCCGGTATGGTTTTAACTACCGAGTGTATTGTTGTGGATAAACCCGAAAAAGAAAAATCCGCTGCCCCCGCCGGCGGTGGTGACTTCGACTATTAATAATTAGTCTATTTTTTCTTGACTCGATCGCATTTAAGCGATCGAGTTTTTTTTGATGAAAAAATATCACTCCGGGTTAATACTAAATCCGTTGAGTATAGACTACATATCAGGAGAGGCACTCATGCACTCTTGCAATAGGCAAAAGGGGCAATAGATAATCAGCCGTAGGTTGGGTTGAACGGAGTGAAACCCAACAACCGAGGGTCTATGTCGGGTTTCGTTGCCTCAACCCGACCTACGAATTTACTGTACAAACGGGGAAGCTTTTAAGGATTAGGGATCGATCGCACCAGCAGAGTCAGAATACTGGTTAATACTGCTACTACCACGGGAATAATCAACGATTTTGCTCCCTTAAGGTCGGATACATCCTTAATTAAAGCGTCCTGTGTTCCCTCTACTTTTTCCAATCGCCTATCAATACTTTTGAGTTCGGTTTTCACCTCGGCCATATCTACTTTTAGATCGGTGAAATCTTTCTGTAAAGAGTCTAATTTTTCCGTGATATTTGTCAGGATAATTTCTAGGGAATCGGTGACGGGGGATTGACTCATCTGAATTTCCGGGAATATTCGATCGCCTAGTGGTATTGTAGGCTGTTTTTGTAGGTGATGCGCTCCTTACCAACGTTCTAAAATCAGTCCATCTACATAATTAAAATCAGTATCATCTGTCACCAATACCCAATTATTTTCTATACATTGAGCAGCAATCCATTTCACCACTCATTGACATCTACCTGACGACATTCTGTTTTAATGGCTTGTTGCAGTTCTTGTGCCTCTGAATCGCTTAAAATGCCTGAAAAATTGGCTAGAGGATGACTGTTGCCTGTTGCCTGAACTCGATGTAAAAAATCTAACACGGTTTCTATTAGATCATCAGGTGCTTGTTCGAGTTCTTGAATTAATTGTTGACGATGGTTCATAGACAGTCTTAACGAGTAATACAGTAAATGTAATGGCTACCTTGAATTCTCAATGACGTTCTCAAATTTTGGCGAACTTTTTCCCAGAAATAGATCTTAATTGACTCATCTGAATTTCGGAGATTATTCGATCGCCTAGTAATATTGTAGGCTGATAATCGTTGCCGTTGCCTCTGGATTGGTAATTCTGCCATCTTTCGGGAGTGATAGAATGCGAAGTATCCCCCGCAACAAGGAATTTAGTTTATGAGTCAATCGGGAGAAACCGTCACCTATTCCCTAGAAGCCATCCTGACGCGGATCGAGGGAAAGATCGATCGAATCGATGATCGCCTGACAAAACTAGAGGTAGGACAGGCAAAATTAATCGAGAAAGTCGAGGGAATGGATAAGCGGTTAGAAAGGCTAGAAAACGAACAATCGGGGCTAGTTAAGGATATATCCGATTTAAAAGGGGCGAAATCGCTGATTATCCCCGTAACCGTCGCGATTATTACCGCCATACTCACGGTTTTCCTTCGCTCTTTACCCTCTCCCTAGACGAATCGCGCCCGGCCTAGAAATTGCCAAGTGTAGCGGAACGAGCGCCAGCTGGCGGGGGTTAGGGAGATGGGCAGAAATTCCTTTTCCATTCGCCCGCGGGTAAGCTGTTGACTATCTAAATTACTGGTTAAGACTGTCTATGAGTGCCGGAGTTGGGAGCGGGGAGAGGTAGTTCGAGCATTTGTACTAAACTTTTCAAGACGCGGTTTCAAGGCAGTACAGCTTATCTATACCAGGATTTCGGCAAAACATGAAAATTATCGCCTACACCTATACCAATCCCCTGCTCGATAGTCCCCCCGATGCCTCGATTTCGACCTATTCTCCCGAACAAGTGTATCAGGATTTTGGCGATCGCTCACAACGGCAGCAACTGCTCCGCGATTGTCAAGGGACTCCCCCCCGACTGCTGATCCTACGTCGCCTAGCAGAATTGGGAGACAATGGCACGGAAGTTAGCAAAATTTTACAATCCTTAGAAGCCCTCGACATAGATATAATTGCCCTAGAAGACCCGGATTATAAGCTGAATTTTGCCAAGATTCTGCAAGAAATATCAAAAAACGAACTAAGTAACCGTTTAAAAGCAGGTCACGCTCACAATCGTCTGCAAGCTTTGCCTCCCCCCGGAAAAGCACCCTACGGTTATCGTCGTGGCAAGGAGCGTTATATACTCGATCGCAGTACCGCGCCAGTAGTCAAAGACTTTTTCGATCGCTTTTTGATTTCCGCTTCCCTGCGTTCCACGGTGCGCTATCTAGAAAAACGCTACGGTAAGAAGATATCGGTAGCTACTGCCCATAAATGGCTGACTAATCCCGTTTATCGCGGCGATTTGTGCTATCTCGGTCAAGATATTATCCCCGATACCCACACCCCGATTATCTCCCGGGAAGAAGCGGCCCAGATCGATCGCATCCTGAGAAATAATCGCAAATTACCCCCCCGCAGTGCCAGCGCCCCGCGTTCCTTAGCGGGTTTAGTCGTCTGTAGTCAATGTCAATCGGGGATGACAATTACCAAAGTGACGGCGCGAGGAAAGGGTCTAGAATACCTCTATTTGCGACCTTTGCAATGTCCCCGGACAAAAAAATGTTCGGCGATCGCTTATGAAAAAATTCTCGTTAGCACAATCGAGCGCATTTGTCAAGACCTACCACCGACGATCGCTCAGATATCTTTACCGGATTTAGAGGGGATCAAACGGGGAATGAGCGAGGAAATAGGGCAAAAAAACGATATTTTGTCGCAATTGCCCTCCCTAGAAGCGGCGGGAATTTTAGATCAAGAAACGGCTAATCTACGGGCCTATAAACTGAAAAACGAGATCGCGCAGATTCAAGGACGTTTAGACCAATTACCCCCCGATAACCTGACTATTATCGCTCGTGCCGTTGCTTTTCCGCAATTTTGGCGAGATTTATCGGAAATAGAGCGCCGTTTTTATTTTCGTGAGTTTATCCGTCGCATCGAAATCGAGAGGGAAACGGCTAATAATTGGCATTTACGTTTAATCTTCGTTTTTTAAGAGTCTGGGACAATCTTAAAGTTAGCTAAAAATTGAGGAATGTTTGAGCGATCAATGCTAAGAAAAAGGCAAACAGCGATCGATCTCAACTATGAGCAATAACAAAAGATTAACTAGGTATAAAAAAGGGCGAAAATCCTCCCGGACAAAACCCCACCTTTACGATTATCACTATAATCAACCCGGTACGATGCCGGGGTTAATCACCATCGATGAAAATGCCGTTGCTACCGAGATATTTTTAATTAATTATAACTCCCAACAAGCCACTAGAGTTAATAATCTTTTACCTCAAGACTGTCTTAAATATTTATCCAATGATTCCATCTCTTGGATCGATATCGTCGGTTTGGGTAATGAGGATAAACTGCAAGAGTTGGGGGAAATTTTTCATTTACATCCCTTAACCCTTGAGGATATAGTCAGTATTCCCCAAAGACCAAAAGTGGAAGAATGCGAGAATTATATTTTAATAATAGTGCCGATGGCCATCCTGATCGATCATCAGGGTTTTTTGCTAGAACAAATCAGTTTAATAGTCGGGAAGAATTATGTTTTAACCGTGCAGGAAGAAGGACAATACGATTCTTTAGAGGGAGTTAGGGAAAGAATCCGTTTAAATAAAGGTTCCATCCGGCAGCAAAAATCGGGTTATTTAGCCTACTCGATTTGGGATGCCATTATTGACGGTTATTTTCCTGTTTTAGAGTCCTACGGAGAAAGAATCGAGGAGTTAGAAAACGAAATTTTAGCTAGTCCCACGGAACAAATTTTATCAAAAATCTACCAACTGCGTCAGGAATTACTCTCCCTGCGACGAGCAATTTGGCCGCAAAGGGACACCCTCAATGCGCTTTTACGCGATGAGTATATTGTCATCGATACAACCATTAAACCCTATCTAAGAGACTGTTATGACCATGTGGTACAAATTCTCGATGTTATCGAAAATTACCGGGAATTTGCCAATGGTTTAATGGATTTTTACCTGTCTTCCGTGAGTAATAAAATGAACGAGATTATGAAAACTTTAACGGTAATCTCGACGATTTTTATCCCGCTCACCTTCATTGTCGGTATTTATGGCATGAACTTTAATACTGATAAATCCCCCTATAATATGCCCGAATTAGAATGGTATTGGGGCTATGTGTTCGTCTGGGTATTGATGCTAACCATTGCTTTCAGTTTAATCATTTTCTTTTGGCGACGCGGCTGGTTTAAGAACCTATCGACAGTGAAGAAAAGATAAACTGTTAAGCAGATTAGACAGACCGGATTACCTTGCCGGCATCTAGCAAGAGAAAATGGCTATTGCAGAGAAATTAATAGTTTAGTGTCTACGGTATTTTTTAACACTTTCAGTTGATGGCTTCTCATTTTGTCCAACCAACTATAGTGCTGGCTGTGACATTGATAGACGATATCGATGTCACCAATCTCTGACTTAACCTGAGCCAAGTAGTTTTCTAGTTCGCTAATTTTCATAACCAATCTCGCTTGCGCTGAAGGACATCAACCCCAAACCAAGAATTATCGCTAAAGGATAGGGGTGACTACAGTTACTATTATAGGCCGATCATAATTCCTAAAAAAGTTCTTATCTAACAAAGTTAGCTAATGTCAGGGTTAGATGATATTAGCGAAGTTTCTTTCTAGTCGTCTAGGGGGCAGGGCCATTCCTAGGTAGGGTCTGCTGAAAAAGTTTTTCGTGGGGGTAGGGTGTAGGGTGTGGGGTGTAGGGTTTTACCCATTTTCAGGGGGTCAATTACCTAATTTTCAGGGAAAAAGTGCCTAAATTTCCCCCCCGATCACTCCAATGGCTGGCACTTTTTGATTTCAAAAAAGCCTAAAAATATTATCCAACAAGATTTTTAGATTTATTCAGCAAACCCTAGCTAAAGGGGCTAATTTACCGAAGAAGGGCCGCAGTAATGCCCAAGCAATGTCGATAATCGCAACAAGTCAAGAAATAAAAAATTCTCGATATTGTCTTTCACTTCGCCCAGCTTCAATAATTAATTCTTTTTTCATTACTTTTTAGTCCCTGGAGGTGGCTGTTTAGAAGCTGCCGCAATCGCTTGATTTAAGCGAGTTAATTCTTCTTTAAACTTCGGTTCTTGGGGATAGTTTTTGACTAATTTTTCTAGGATACTTTTAGCTCCAGAAACGTCTTGAGTTTGTAATCTTGTTCCATAAAGAACTAGCATAACTTCCAGATTGTCGGGATATTTTTGATATAACTTTTCTAAAGGTTCTCTGGCTCCGATAAAATCTTTTAACTGTAAGCGAGCTTGGGCGAGTCCTTGCAAAGCAGTGGGGTTATCTGGTTCACGTTCGAGAATTTTCTCGTAACCTTTGACCATTTCTTCTAATTTTTCGGGAGGAATAGTTGCCTCTTGCCCGGGTTGATTGCCTTGGGGTGAATTAGAATTATTATTTTTCAATAAACCTAAAGTTGGCACCACCATTAAAGCCAGAAATACTAAACCAGAGGAAACAATTAAGACTCGTTTGAGCGTATCGTTATTTTTTTTGGGCATACTTTTTAAAGATTAGAGATAAGCAATTTTGTAGGGTGCGTTAGGCGGCGATAACCTTGGAATGAAAAACCAAAATTAGTAATCCGCACCCCACGCACCAGATAAGATTAATCAGTAGTAACTCGATGAAATTCGTGACCCCAAAGATTATAAGCCCAAATTCCCAAGCCAAAACTACCTAAGCAGAGGATGGTGAGCATCAGGAAAACTTGCCACCTATTGTAACCTGCTTCCTGAAGTTCTAGACGACCAAGGATAGTGGCGGCTAAGAGGATTAAAACTCGACTAAATACCGCCCACTTGTGGAAGATAAAAACTACCGCCAAAGACCAGCCGAGAATTGATAATACAGCACTAATATCGTTTTTAAACCAACTGCGGAAAAATACCGGCATTAAGTGACTAAACAGAGTTAATCCTAGGGCAATTGAGAGGATAACCCCTACCGCTAGGATATAGATGATGATTTCTAGCCATTCGCTAGTGAGAGTCCAATTCATCTCATCACCGCGGGCAAGTAACCAATCACTCCATGATAAACGCTCATGGGCGATCGACCAGCCAAACACCCCATAGACCGATGGAATCAGAAAAGTAAGTAGTATAATGCGCCAAAACATAATCAGTGATCAGTTATCAGTTATCAGTTATCAGTAATCAGTTATCAGTAATCAGTTATCAGTTATCAGTAATCAGTTATCAGTAATCAGTAATCAGTAATCAGTAATCAGTAATCAGTAATCAGTAATCAGTAATCAGTTATCACTGAAAAAAGTCAAGCCTGAACCCTGAAAGAGACGAAAATTGCCCCTTTTCAGACTTCAGGCCCTTGGGATTGTCCCGATCGCTTAGGACATATACTGGATGATAAAGTCGAAGTAGGGGGCTGCTGCCACGGCATCCTCTTGAGTCAAAAGACCTAAAGCGGCCTCTTTGAGACAACGAATCGCCTCCACCATGCCGGGGACGGGAACATTAAGAGAGTTATACATCTCTTTGACCCCGATCAGACCGGTTTGTTCGATCGGTCCCTTATCTCCGGCTAATACCCCATAGGTAACTAGACGGAGATACCAACCATAATCGCGCAAGCATTGATTATATTGACGCTGACCGTAGGCATTGCCCCCCGGCGCTCTATAATCGGGACGTTTCTTGAACAGTTGTTTTTGAGCCTGATCGACGATTTTTTTCTCATTGTCAGCGAGAGTTTCGGCAATGCGAATTCTCTGCTCACCGGTTTTTAAAAATTGCCCGATACCCTGTAGTTCACCACTACTAGGATAACGAAGTTCGTCGTCGGCTTTGAGGATGACTTGGCTAACTACGCTCATAATATCAAGGTAAATTCTGATAACATTCTGTAGTTTATCTCAGGTCGGGGTCTGGAAGTCGAGTCATCGCTGCTGGTTGGGCAATTCCTAAAAATTGTAATATTTCGTTATGAGTGTCCCCAACAGCCCGGTTACTCTCTAGAATGAATGTATTAGTGGTCAGGAGCGAGGAGATGGCAATTGAGATGTCACCGCACACTGATTAACTTGAACCCGATAACTGGTAATTAATATGGAATTTTTAGCGCCCTTCCTATTGATAGCGGGCATTCTGGGGTTAAATGGCTTTAAAATCGATCGAGAATACCAGCGTGGTGTTATCTTTCGCCTAGGGCGTTATCAAGACACCAAAGGCCCCGGACTGTACTGGATCATTCCCCTAGTTGACCAAAAAATGCAGCTGGATATTCGCACCAAAACCGTCGATATCGCCCCGCAAGAAACTGTCACCGCCGATAATGTCACAATTAAGGTTAATGCGGTTCTCTACTATCGCATTATCGACCCTGGCAAAGCGATTAATAAAGTCGAATCCTATTCTGCGGCCGTTTACCAAGCGGCCATGACCACTTTAAGAAATGTAGTTGGTCAAAATCGTCTCGATGATGTCTTGCAAAAACGAGACAAAATTAATCAAGCAGTCCAACAAATTGTCGATGAAATTAGCGAACCTTGGGGCATTGATATCGAACGGGTGGAGATGAAAGATGTGGAAATTCCCACCGCTATGCAGCGAGCTATGGCCAAGGAAGCGGAAGCATTGCGAGAAAAACGCGCCCGTTTGATTAAAGCTGCCGCAGAACAGGAAGCCTCCTTAAAATTAGCGGAAGCTTCCCGATTAATCATGGAAAATCCCGCCGCTTTGGAATTACGCCGCCTACAAATGTTAACGGAAATTGGAGCGGAAAATAACACCAGTACCATCATTATGATCCCCTCCGATATCTTAAATCTTGCTCAAAAATTAGCCGAAAAACCATCACAAAATATTGTCAATAGCCAAAAGGGTTAATTTTCTCTGGTGTGTTAGACAAACCTAACGGGTGTATCTCATTTTTGTAAATCTACCAAGTTGGCATTTTTAATGGGAAACTCTCTGCTAAAATCGGGCGTTACTTCCGATTTTATTACTCAATCCAAGCTTTTGGGGGGTTCTACCCCCCAAACCCCCCGCGCATTAGTTTTTCGGTGGGATGCTTACAGGCAGCTGCTGATATATCTGTAATAATCTAAGAGTCACTCGACCGAATCTAAGACCTAATTGGTTAAGCCAAAAGCTTTGATATGCTTAGTTTATAACCTTCTTTTTAGGTAGGAGAATTGTCAGATTCTGTCTTTTGCCTCTTGCCTGTTGCCTCTTGCCTTCAGAAGCTGATAATTGCTGATTGTCGGTATTTCTGTAAGTGTGAGATGCACCCAAACTAACACACCTAAAATTGTTAATTAACGCATGGTGACGAATTCCTCAGCAGCACTGGGATGAATGCCGACAGTGGCATCAAAATCGGCTTTTGTCGCCCCCATTTTTACGGCAATGGCTACTCCTTGAATAATTTCGGCGGCGTGATCTCCCACCATGTGCGCCCCGAGAATTTTACCACTTTCCTGATGGACAACTAATTTCATCAAAGTTTTGTCCTCTCGGCCTGGTAAAACATTGTAACCAGGGCGGAATTTAGACCGATAAACTTTAATCCCCGTGTCACCATATAGGTTTTTTGCTTGCAATTCTGTTAATCCTACCGTCGCCGCTTCAGGAGTAGAAAATACTGCCGAAGGAACATTTTCATAACTCATTAACCTGGGTTTATTACCGAAGACTGTATCGGCAAAAGCTCGCCCCTGATTAATGGCCACGGGAGTTAAATTAATTTGATCAGTACAATCGCCCACGGCATAGATATTATCTTCGCTGGTTTGGCTATACTCGTTGACAACAATTGCCCCGTTTTTTACCTCAACATTGACATTCTCTAAGCCCAATTTTTCCAGCTTAGGAATTCTTCCAGTAGCGGCTAATCCTAGGGCATCAACAAATAAGATTTCTGAGGTTTCTTGACCCTGAATATGTACTTTTAAACCCTCAGCAGTTTTCTCGATCGAAGTGGGGAAAGTTTCGGGCATAATTTTAATTCCCTGACGGATCATTTCCGCTTGAATCTCATCGCGGATATCCTCATCAAACCCTCTTAAAATCTTGTCTTTACGGATTAACTGCACCACTTCTGTCCCTAATCCGTGCATAATACCAGCAAATTCTACCCCAATATATCCTGCCCCTAAAACTATAATTCTTTTTGGTTGTTCTGGCAGTTGAAACATGGCATCAGAAACTACTGTATGTTCGATCCCCGGAATATCAGGTTTAACGGGATGTCCCCCCACGGCAATTAAAATTTTATCGGCAGTAATTTTCTGATCTCCCACCTCTAGGGTATGGGTATCAATAAACTTGGCATAATTAGGAAAAATCGTCACTTGAGAATTATCGAGCATCTTTTGATAAATGCCATTCAAACGTATAGTTTCCTGATTAACGGCACTAATTAATTTTTGCCAATTTAACTGACTCTCTACTGGACTCCAACCGTAACCTTCCGCATCCTTAAATAGTTGCGGAAAACGACTAGAATAAACCATTAATTTTTTGGGAATACAACCGCGATTAACACAGGTTCCTCCCAAACGATCGTATTCTGCTAATCCCACTTTTGCCCCGTATTCGGCTGCCCGTCTAGCGGTGGCAATACCACCAGAACCACCACCAATCACCAATAAATCAAAATCATAACTCATAAAAACATCCTCGCACATGAATAGAAGTTTGACGGAATCAAGAAACTTTTTTGGCAAAAAGGGGAGCGAATATCTCGGATCAATCCCTAACTGAATCTATCGAGTAACTAGCAGAATATGGTCACTAATGCTGCTAAATTAAGTAGGTAGGTATTAAAAACTTTCAGATCCCCCCGCCTATCGGCACCCCCCTTATTAAGGGGGGCAGGGGGGATCAAACCTAAAATCCATTTTTAATTTAATTATAACCAGCTACTTAGAGTCAATTTACCTACTGCCAAGACTTAATTCTATGCTAACACGCCGCTCGAAATTATCTTTTCTCTTGGGGACTTGTTCTCTATTTCTCTGGGTAAACCATCCCGTCACCCTCGCAACCCCCATCAGTCAAGACAATTCCCCCCCTTCCGAGTTTATCTGTCCCGCAGACTTAGCCACCAGGATCGATCGCATTTTGGCCCGACCCGATTATCAAGGCGCTTATTGGGGAATTTTAGTAAAATCCCTTAATTCTCAGGAAAATCTCTATAGTCTCCACGAAAATAACTTTTTTACTCCCGCTTCTACTGCGAAATTATTAACCACTGCTGCCGCTTTCAGCAAATTTAACCGCGATTATCGTCTGAAAACCCCCATTTTAGCCCAAGGCAACCCCCCCGATTTAGAAACTTTAACCTTAGTCGGGAGGGGAGATGCAACCATAACCACAGAAAAGTTAGAAAAATTAGCAGAAAAGTTAAAAGCACAGGGAATTAACTCAATTTATCGCTTAATTGTCGTTGCTAGTCCTTTTGTCGTCTCCGATAGTCAAAAAACCTGGGAATGGGAAGATGTCTTTTTTGACTATGCTGTACCCGCTTCTAGCTTGGTTTTAAACGAAAATTCCGTCACTTTAAAGCTTTTACCGCGACAATTGGGGCAAAGCTTAGATTTACAATGGTCTGATCCCATTGCCGCTAAACAATGGCTAATTGAGAATCAAACCAGCACCGCAGCGCAAGGAAGCCCGAATACTCTGGCAATGAAGGGCAATTTAGCCAATAATCGCCTGATTATCACTGGTTCTCTAGCTATTGATAGTCAAGATGATTTTAATTTAGCTATTCCCCAACCCTCGGAATATTTCCTGGCTCGCTGGCGTAATATCCTTGAAAAAGCGGGAATTACCGTTAAAAACGCAGAAATTAGTTCACAGATTCTCGGCTATGAGATCACCAATTTAGAATCAGAACCCCTAGCATATTTGGTGGAAAAAGTCAATAAAAATAGCGATAATTTACTAGCCGAAACCCTACTACAAATGATCGGCGGTGTGTCGGGATTGCAAGAAACTTTAACAAAACTGGGAATTAACAGCGATAGTTATAAAATCGGCGACGGTTCGGGGCTATCACGACAAAACCTAATTAAACCCAAGACTTTAGGTCAAATTTTACAACTAATGGCAGAAAATCCTGATTATCGGCGTTCTTTAGCCATTGGCGGCGTTGATGGCACTTTAACCAATAGATTCCGCCAGACTCCCCTAGAAGGACGATTACAGGCAAAAACCGGGACTTTAACCGGAGTTATCGCCCTCGCGGGTTATCTAGCAACCGCTGACAATCAACCCCTAATCTTTAGCATAACCGTAAATAACAGCGATCAACCCGCCACCACCCTCAGAAAAGGCATCGATGAGGTGATTTTGCTCCTAGGACAGTTAAAACGCTGTTAATCTTCAGGAGACAGGAGATAGGGATTTGGGGATTTGGGGAGATAGGGATTTAGGGAGATAGGGAAATTTCAGTTAAATTCCCCACTACCCCAACACCCCAACACCCCACTACCCCAACACCCCAACACCCCACTACCCCAACCCGCAACTAATTCGATCGAGTCAATTAATCACAGAAGACTGTATACTTTTGTAAAAATTGCTTCTAGCTGACCTGTAGATTAATCGACGGAGTTATTGATATATGTATATAGTTCAGGTTGCCTCTGAGTGCGCTCCAGTGATTAAAGCTGGGGGATTGGGGGATGTGGTATATGGATTGAGTCGAGAATTAGAAATTCGCGGTCATTGCGTGGAGCTAATCCTACCCATGTATGATTGTATGCGCTACGACCAAATTTGGGGCTTACACGAGGCTTATCGGGACCTGTGGGTACCTTGGTACGGTGGGGCAATTCACTGTAACGTTTTTTGTGGTTGGGTACACGGGCGCTTGTGTTTCTTTATTCAACCCAATTCGGGCGATAATTTCTTTAATCGCGGTACTTACTACGGTTGTAAAGACGATAATATGCGTTTTGCCTTCTTCTGCAAAGCCGCTTTAGAATTTTTGCTCAGAAGTAATAAACGTCCCGATATAATTCATTGTCACGACTGGCAAACCGGTTTAATTCCGCCCTTACTTTTTGAAATTTATAAATATCATGGTATGGGCAATCAGCGCGTTCTCTACACCATCCATAACTTTAAACATCAAGGATTTGCTGGTGCGGAAATTCTCTGGGCAACAGGATTAAATAACGATACTTACTACTTTAGCTATGCCCGAATGCGCGATAACTTCAATCCTTTTGTGATTAATTTTATGAAAGGTGGTATCGTCTTTTCCAACTATTTCAACACCGTCTCACCCCACCATGCTTGGGAAGCACACCACACCGATGTTAGTTACGGTTTAGGTCATACAATTCACCTGCATCAACACAAATTTACTGGCATTCTCAACGGTTTAGATTACAATATCTGGAACCCGGAAGTGGATAAATTTATTGCTGCACCCTATGGTATTGATAACTTCTCCGAGAAGGCACGCAATAAGAAGGCACTGCGAGAAAGACTCTGGTTAAGAGATGAACCAGAAAAGCCCTTAATTTGTTATGTCGGTCGTTTAGATGACCAAAAAGGCGTACATTTAGTTCACCATGCCATGTATTATGCCTTAGCTCGCGGGGCGCAATTTGTCCTCCTAGGTTCCGCCACCGAATCGTTAATTAATAACTGGTTCTGGCACGAGAAAAATCACCTAAATAATAACCCTGATGTCCATATTGAATTGGGCTTTAATGAGGAATTATCTCACCTCATTTATGCGGGGGCCGATATGATTGTGGTTCCCAGTAATTTTGAACCCTGCGGACTGACACAAGTAATCAGCTTAAAATACGGAACCGTTCCCATCGTCCGGGGAGTTGGTGGTTTAGTTAATACGGTTTTTGATCGCGATTATGATACCTATCACCAACCCGAAGAACGCAATGGTTTTGTCTTTTTTGATCCCGATAATAATGCCCTCGAATCAGCTATGTCCCGGGCATTGGAATTGTGGTACACTCAACCGGAAGAATTCCAAAAATTAGCGATTCAAGGCATGGAATGCGATTACTCTTGGAATGGCCCCGGGGAAGAATACGTTGCCCTGTATGAAATGATTCGCCACAAATAAGCTTTCTTGTCTCTAGCAATTCCCTGGCAGTTGTCAACAGAAATTCAAGGAATAGATTTGTTGAAATTTCTAGGGGAATTGCTTTAGTTTTGACCGACTCCTGACTCCTGATGACCGACTCCTAACCCCACCAAAAAACTTTTTGCCGCAAACCCTACCTAGTAGAGCAGAAATGTTAACTTTGCTTGGTATTCTTGGGTGAGGGGATGACTAACTCCTAAAATCTGAAATATGGCTAACATGGCTTTTCTTGCCCCATCCTGACGATATTTTCTACTTTCTTCCACTACGCTGATCAGTTTATCTAAAGCGGCGGCATAATCTTCTTTTAATGCGGAATTAATCCCAGTAAAAAATATCGGATCGAGGGGATTATTTTCTGGTTTTAACTGTTGAAATTCTAGGAGAGTTTTCCAACCTTTGATCAGGGGATTTTCTTCTTTAATAGCACTGATTAATCGGTAAGCATCAGACCATTTTTCTAGACGCATGAGAAATTTTACCGCCATAATAACTAATCGTGGTTCGTTGGGATATTTAGGAAAAAGACGATCAAATAATTGTTTAGCTGCGGGCAAATTATCGAGGGCAATCGCTTCTTGTATTTCTGCTAATCCTGTTTCTAATTCCGATTTTAAATCGAGACGGGAAAATAAGTCTCTAATTTGTTCTTCTGGCAAAGCACCGACAAAACAGGGTAACACTTCTCCCTTGCTGACAATTCGCACATCGGGAACTCCTTCTACATCGTATTGTTCGGCTAATTCGGGATTTTTATCTATATCTATTTTGGCCAGGATAAAATTATATTCGCTTGCCAGTTTTTCTAGCATCGGTTTTACCAATTTACAGGGTCCACACCACAGAGCATAAAAGTCTAAAATCACCGTATTTAGATAGGATTTCTCGATCACTTCACTGTCAAAATTTGTCCCATCTACCTCAATAGAATATCCCATCTATTTCTCCTCTAATAACTTATTTTCAGCTAGTTTTGTCTCACTTATCTCTTTTATCCAAAGGGCTAATCCTCCCCCTCGTCCCCGGGCTGCCATCATTGTTTCTGTGATCAGAAAATAGGCAAAAAATGCCTGTTTTTTGCTACTTTCCTGATAAAAATTCGCTTCACTTACCTGGCCATTTCTAATAAAACCTGAATAGAGAGAGCGATTAAATAGGGTTAGGTTGAGCCGGGTAAAATCAAAGGCAAGAAGACGGGTTTTAGGAAAAAACTTAACCGGACCGCTTACGGATAGTTTTACTGCCCCTAAAACTATCTGATTGCTGACGCTTCCAGAGATAAATTCTCCCGGTTCTAAACTCTCATTTCTTTGGTAAGAGATGGTAATTTTTAACCAGGACGGTAGATAGCGACCCTTACCCAAAACAATTCCCGCTCTCTTTTTAGCTTTTTGAGTTCCCGTGATAAAGTATAATCGCCAAGTACCGACTAAAGCCTCAAAAGTCAGATTTTCTTTAGTTTTTTTAGTGTTTTTTTCTTTTGTTAAGAGAAATTCTAGCAATTGAGAGACAGGGGGGCGATTATTATCCTCAAGTATTAGGGGTGAGTCGAGATTTCTAACCATGATTTGCAACAGTGCCAAGATATTTTAGCTGAAGCTACCGAACTCGAAAAAGCGAGCGATAAACCGGTTGACCCTTATTATAAGTGGACTTTTCCCTCTCCGTCGGTACGGGGAAAATATTTTCCTCTAACCAGGGGGTTTGATGTTGCCGAACAAAATTGGGATGTGCTTGAAATCTCTCGGTCATTTCCAGGGCGATCGATTCCACATCCGACTGTACAAAAACCCAGCCCCCAGCTACCATATACTTAGCCAAAGCTATGACTAATTCTGGCTGCACAACCCGACGCTTGCTGTGACGCTGTTTAAACCAAGGATCGGGAAATTGAATCGACACCCAAAATAACTTATCCGCGGGCAAAGATTGCAGTAAAATTTCTGGGGCAACATTCATATTGCCAAAAACAAAAGCGAGATTACTTAATCCTAACCTTTCCCGTTCCTGATTCGCTTCAATTACCAAAGGTTGACGAATTTCAATCCCCAAAAAATTAATTTCTGGCTCTACTTGGGCCATTTGTAACAAAAATTTACCCCGCGCACAACCAATGTCAAGATGGAGAGGTTGCGTCATATCCTGATAAACTTGATTCCAATCGGGGGGAGCGATCGGATGGCGATATTTATGACTTAAGGGATTGACGTGCTGACGAACGCGAACTTTAGCCAAAGATATTTTCTCCTCATTTCTCCTCGATCGATCTAGTTTACCGATATTTAGCCCAATTGAATGCGATGAATTTCCGTTTCGCCATTCTCAGCGATCCTCATATCGCTTTACCCACAACCATTTTGAACCATTCTAATCGCTTTCATCTGGTGGAAGTGAGTATTCCCGCTTTAAAAATTGTTTTAGACCATCTCATCACCCTTAACCTCGATTTTCTGCTGATTGCTGGCGATTTAACCCAAGATGGTGAACCAGAAAATCATCGTTGGTTAGCCGATTGTTTAGCCACTTTACCCTTTCCCGTCTATGTGGTGCCGGGTAATCATGATGTTTTGAGTTTAACCGCAACAGAAAACCAGATCGGTTTAGCAGATTTTCCCTTTTATTATCAACAATTTGGTTACAGCAATCCCGAACAAATATACTACCAAAAAGAAATTTTACCTGGAGTGCAATTAATCGGTCTTAATTCTAATCAATTCGATGATCAAGGTAAACAAATTGGCAGTTTAGATGCAGAACAATTGCATTGGTTAAAACAGATTTTACCATCGCTAAAAAACGATCTAGTGATGGTGATGATCCATCATAACGTTATCGAGCATTTACCCGGACAAAGCAATCATGAATTAGGTAAACGCTATATGTTGGCTAATGCGGTAGAACTACTCGATATACTACAGGAAAACGGCGTAAAATTGTTGATTACTGGCCATCTCCACGTGCAGGATCTGGCTTTTACTAGAGGTATCTATGAAATTACCACCGGTTCCCTCGTCAGTTATCCCCATCCCTACCGGGTGCTAGAATATTGCGAAAACACGGTTGAATTAGCCATAGAATCCTTTCATCTGCAAAATATACCCGGATGGGAGAATTTACCCGCTATTTCTCGGCAATGGTTAGGCGATCGCTCTTATCCTTTTATGATGCGTTTATTAACCTGCCATCCCCTCAATCTTCCCGTGAGTCTAGCGGAGGAATTAGCCCCGAAATTACGAAATTTTTGGGCAGATGTGGCTAAAGGTGACACAATCTTCGATTTTAGCGATTTTCCGCCCCTAGCACGCCGTTATTTTTACGCTTTCAGTGCCATCGATCCCCTCGGTAATCCTCATTTTATCGACAATCAAGCCGTAATTAGTTTCAAGCATCAGTTCAGTTATCGGCGCTCAAACTTGCTGGTGGAGATGGGAGAATAGCTGCAACAAATAATTAACTATAGCTTATAGTTAAAGGACTATCCGGCAGCGCGACCGCTATCTTGGCAGAAAATATCAAAAAAAATCAATGGAAGCAATTAAAAAGGAATTGAAAAAAATCGGTTCTCTTGCCCTGTTTTTTTTCTTGGCTTTCGGTTATATTCTTCTGATCATGAAATTATTTCTGGAAGAATATTCGATTACTACCTACGTTTTGGGTAAAGCGAGCTTAGGGGCGATCATTGCGGCAAAAACCGTGGCCATTCTCGACGCAGCCATGAAGCTAGAATGGTTAGAAAATCGACCCCGTTACCTTAGCGTTCTGTATCGAACCTTTGTTTATACCCTAGCAGCACTGATTCTCGGCTCGATCGAGGGTTTTCTGGAAGCTTATCGGGGAACGCGGGTGATTTCGGAGGCAATGGCCAAATTTTGGCAAAGGGAAAGTTTCTCTCAAATCCTTGCGGTTACTCTCTGTCTCGCAGTGGTTTTTTGTCTCCACAATCTCTGGCACGAAATCGATCGCTATTGGGGTAAAGGCACATTGAGAAAATTTTTTCTCGGTCGCTCCTAGAGTACAGCAGTTATCTTAATGGTGAGAGAGGAAGTTTTCCTTTTGGGGAGTCGGGAGATAAGAGTCAGGGATTTAGGGAGATAGGGAGATAGGGAGATAGGGAGATGGGGATTTAGGGAAATTTCAGCTAAATTCCCCACTACCCCCCGCAACGCGCACGCAGTGACCACCCCACTACCCCACTACCCCACTTAAGAAGTATGTGCGATCGCCCTATCTTTCGCAGGCGACCCCTGCTAGGATAAAATACGGGTGAAAAATTGCTAATCCAAGGAGTACAGACGTGATTGAACCTTTAGTGCTAGGGATTGTCCTAGGCTTAATTCCCATTACCCTAGCGGGTTTGTTCGTTGCCGCCTACTTACAGTACAAACGGGGCAATCAATTCGGCTTAGACTAAATCTATCTCAATGGAGCGAGAGGACTCCCGTTAAACTGCGTAGCGGTTAACGGGAGATTTTTCAACAGGACAGATTTGCCGCTTAACAGATTGTTGCTGCCGGCGTTGCCATCCCTGCAAAACTCATCTGTCTTATTGGGAAAGCGATCGCCAAAAAACCAAAGGCTACACGGCTGTACACTTAAAACTCAAATCTGATAACTGACGACTGATAACTGATAACTGACCTACTCCTCGGTGGCAGCGAGAACTAAATCTTCCTCCTCCAAGGCGGGAGGACCTTCGATTTCTGCGACTACTTCCGAGACAGTGCGGCCTTCCGCTTCCGCTAGACGTTTTTCTCGGTATTTAATCGCCATTTCTTCCGCTTTTTCAAACACTAACGGGCGATTTTTCAGCATATCTCCCGGTTCGGGTTCTAATTGTTTAGTCGAGAGGGAAATGCGACCTCTTTCGGCATCGAGATCGATAATCATCACTTTTAACTCATCATTGACATTGAAAACCGTGTGGGGGGTGTCAATGTGATCGTGAGAGATTTCGGAAATATGCAGTAAACCACTGACTCCACCGATATCGATGAAAGCACCGTAGGGCTTGATTCCGCGCACGGAACCGATTACCACCTGTCCCACGGCTAAACCGTTCATCTTGCGTTCCACTAAAGCGCGACGATGACTTAAAACCAGACGGTTGCGATCCTCATCCACTTCTAAAAACTTTAAGGGCAATTCCTGACCAACTAAATCCTCTTTCGCCTCTCTGGTGCTAATGTGAGAACCGGGGATAAAGCCGCGGAGACCTTCAATCCTGACTAATGCCCCACCACGGTTAGTGGCAAAAACATTTGATCGCACGGTAGCATCTTCTTTTTGCAATTGACGCACCCGTTCCCAAGCGCGCATATATTCAATGCGACGGATCGACAGGGTTAGCTGTCCATCTTCATTCTCGTCGGTAAGGATGAAAAATTCCCTGGTTTCGTTAGGTTGTAAAACTTCTTCGGGATTATCGACGCGGTTGATCGACATCTCCTGCACGGGGATAAAAGCGGCGGTTTTAGCACCGATATCGATGAGCGCTCCCCGGGGTTCCATGCTGAAAACAGTCCCGGCGACAACATCTCCCGGACTGAAATGATAATCGTATTTGTCTAGAAGGGCGGCAAAATCTTCATGGGTAAAGCCTATGTTTTTGTTTGCGGTTTTTTGGGTGGTCATGTACGTTGTTTGGGCCTCGGAATTTCCGTAGGTTTTTCCTCCTATGTGATGTACAGTTTCTAAATAAAGGAGATGCCTCCCAATTTAGTTCCTAGGCAGGGCCTAGGGGATGAACTGCCGCATCCGGCTTTCTTGCAGGCAATCCGCCTCAAGAATGACTCTTAAGAATCTAACCAGAGCTTGGGCTTTAAATAGCACAAGGGATCCTAATTATAACTGAATCGGGGACTATTTAAGATGAGGTGATCACGCTGGCTTCTTCCACTTGAGACCAAGAAGGATGAGCGCGTTCGATTTCGGAGGATTGCAGCAGCGCTAAAGCGGCGATAAAGTCTCTAATTCCCTGAAAATTGCCGTAAACCGAAGCAAAGCGCACATAGGCCACTTCCGATTCTTGCCGGAGGTATTCTAGGACTAATTGACCGATCTCCTGACTTGTTACCTCCCGTTTTGAGTCTTGCTGTAGACGGGATTCGATATCATTGACGATCGCCTCTAATCTTGAGGGGGGAATGCCGGTTTTTTCGCAGGCGCGGACGATACCGCGCAGCAGTTTGCAGCGATCAAAAGATTCCCGTTTACCATCTTTTTTAATCACCGTGATCGGCACGAATTCGATGCGCTCGTAGGTGGTGAAGCGATATTTACACTGTAAGCATTCACGACGACGACGAATGCTCTGACCGTTTTCGGAGGAACGGGACTCTAAAACGCGACTATCGGTATGCTGACAATTAGGACACTGCATAGGAGGCGCTCGGTGAGGGGAACCTTTAATTTAAGCCTTTAAATACGAAAACCAGAGCCGCTAACCTGCTTTTGACAAGCGGGCGGCTCAGGGAAGAAAATTATTAAGTTAAACGGAGTTAAGAAATTTACTTTTGAATCCGGGGAGGTTCCCGGAAGGCGATGGCGAAGAAAATTACCGCCAAGGCCATAGTTAAAACCAAAATGTAAGCGACGCTTTCCATGGTTGGACATCCTACAAGATTGCTATGACAATCCTATAGTATCAGGAAATGAGCTTTTCGGCTTGTCTGGGGATGTAGATTACATCCCCAGAATCAGTGGCGATCTATTTAACGCTAACTTTTGCCCCGGCATCTTCCAGTTTTTTCTTGACGGCGGCGGCATCATCTTTGTTGGTGCCTTCTTTAACCGCTTTGGGAGCGGCTTCTACTAGGTCTTTCGCTTCTTTGAGTCCTAAACCAGTCAATTCGCGCACTACCTTAAGGATAGCAATTTTCTTGTCGGCGGGAACTTCTTCAAGAACGACGTTAAATTCGGTTTGTTCTTCCACAGCTTCAGCCGCAGCCGCGGGAGCAGCCCCGGGGGCAGCCATAATTATGCCACCGGCCGGAGCGGCGGCGCTAACTCCAAAGGTTTCTTCGATACCTTTGACTAATTCCGCAGCTTCCAAGAGGGTCAGGGTTTTGAGTTTTTCTAAGATTTCAGCTACAGCAGACATGGGTTAGACTCCTAATTGTTTTAAGTGATTGATTGGTGCGGTGTTAAGCCGCTTCTTTTTCTTCTTGACGGGCCACGGCATCGACGGCGCGGGCCAAAGATGCGGGAACTTCGTTGATGCTGCGGGCCAGTTTGGTGGCAATGGCGTTGATTGCTCCAGCGGCCTGAGCGATTAACTGTTCTTTCGACGGTAAATCGGCGATCGCTTTGATCTGATCTTCTGTTAACAGTTGACCTTTGGTCCCTTCTTTGAGGACACCGCCGCGCAATTCGGTTTTTTTGCTTTCTTTTTTGAACTCTTGATAGGCCTTGAAAGCTCCACCGATATCCTCTTTTACGAGCAGAAAGGCGGATGTTCCCGATAAAAGGCTTTTCATCGGTTCCCAGCCACTATCCTCAGCGATCGCCAATCCCATCAAAGTATTTTTGGTGACTTTACAAATCGTTCCCGTGGGGCGCAATTTGCGGCGTAGATTGCTGATTTCGGCGACGGTTAAACCTTGATAGTCGATGACCATCGTTAATTGAGCTTCCCTCAGAGAGGTTTTTAATTCTTCTAGAATTACTCCCTTGCTTTCTCTGCTTCTCCCCATCCCTTGTTCACCTCCTGTATGCGGGGGACCGGTTCCACAGACAGGCGCAAAAATAACCCCTTGTAGCGCCGGGGTTGAGTGGAGAGAATCCAGTTCAGGCACGACCAAGACAGAAAATATCTCTCTTTAGTCTTTTTGGCTGCTGTTTTCTCGCTTTGACCTCGGCAGGGTATTTAAGCTGTTTCGCACCTGCTGTCTTTGGCTTAAGCCAGTTTCTTATCATAACATTATCGCGGGATTTATGTCAAGCCCTGGGAAGGAGCGATCGAGGCGATCGCATCTAAGACTAAATCCTGTTTTGAAAAGGTATAGGAAAGTGGGGTGTGGAGTGTGGGGAGAAGGGAGCACCGGAACACCGGAGCAGGGAGAAACAATTCATAACTTGAGAGTTAATCACACTATTAAAAACGGATTTGGTATAAGACTAAATCCGTTGAGTATGGGCTACATAGAGCTGGCTGAATAAATCTAAAAACCTTGTTGGATAAAACTTTTAGACCTTTTTGAAATCCACAAGTGCCTCGTCTGGGAGTGATCAGGGGGAAAATTCCGGGACTTTTTCCCTGAAAATTAGGTAATTGAGCAGATGAAAATCGGTAAAACCCTACACCCCACACCCCACACGCTACCCCCACCGAAAAACTTTTTCAGCAAACCCTACATATCAGGACAGGCACTCATGCAAGAGGCAAAAGGAGGAATAGATAATCGGTCTTTAATAACCGGATTTAGTCTGAGATCAAAAGTTTTCGTTTTCAGGAGTCGGTCGTTAATACCAAATTAGGTTACAGTTCTTGATCAGAAACGCTGTATCTAATTCAGTCTCAGGAGAAAGTCTTTCTGTTGATTGAGCTTTTTTAATCTAGCTTTTCAAGACGCAGAATCAGCTTGGTTCATTTGTTCGCTTGTGCCACTCTACTTTCTTCGCTTACAATCCTTTTGTATCCTCCATCAATTTTTCGAGCTTCCCTTTTTAGTTACCTTACCCAATTATCAATTATGAATAACACTGAAATCAACTTTCCCAAAGGCTCTAAGAGTGACCTAAGAGATGTTATCACAAATCAGTTACTCATTTTTTTAGAAGCCCAAAATTATGACGCAGCTAAAACTCTATTAATTCCCGTCGCTTCCGTGGATATAGCAGAAGCGATTGCGGACTTACCTAAAACCCTACAAATCATTGCTTTCCGACTTTTAAATAAATCTCAAGCCATTGACGTTTATGAACATTTAGATAGAAATACCCAATATTTATTAATCGAAAAATTTAAAAATGCGGAAGCAAATGAAATTATTAATAATATGTCTCCTGATGATCGAGTCAAGTTATTTGATGAGTTACCTACTCAATTAGCGAGGACTTTAGTGGCTCAATTATCCCCTGAAGAAAGAGAGTTAAATGCTTTATTGTTCGGGTATTCTGCTGATACAGCAGGGCGAATTATGACCCCGAAATATATCTATGTTAAAGAAACTATTACCGCTAATGAAGCCCAAGCTAAAATCAGAAATTTAGCCGATAAAATTGAAGTGGCTTACTATATCTATGTGACAGATAATAACAAGAGATTACAAGGAACCTTATCTTTAAAAGATTTAATTGTTGCTAAACCAGAAGCCATAATTTCAGAAATTATGAACAGAAATATTATTTATGCTTATACCGATACCGACCAAGAAGAAGTCGCTAAATTGATTCAACGCTATGATTTATTAGCCTTGCCAATTGTTGATAAAGATGAAAACTTATTAGGGGTAGTTACGGTAGATGATGTCATCGACATTTTAGAGGAAGAAGCAACTGAAGATATTTATAGAATGGGAGCAATTAACACGGAATCTGATGATCAAAATTACTTTAAATTGGGCTTGTATAAAATCACAAAAAAACGAATACCATGGTTATTAATTTTATTAATCACGAATTCTGGAACAGTTTTTTTAATGAGTAATTTTGAGGAAGTATTAGAAGAAGTAGTTGCCTTAGCCTTTTTTACGCCATTATTAATTGATGCAGGGGGAAATATCGGTGCACAGTCATCGACCGTTGTTATTAGGGGATTAAGTACCGATGAATTAAGAGATAAAAAACCGTTTTCAATTATTGTGAAAGAGTTAATAACAGGGGGATTATTAGGAATCATTTTAGCCGTCATTGTGATTGCCATGATTTTTGTATTCTTAGGTAAACCAGAGATTGGTTTTATAGTGGGAATTAGTTTAATTGCTATCTCAATTATTGCAGCAACAACAGGTACAGCATTACCTTTTGTCTTTAACAAAATGGGATTTGATCCTGCTTTAATGTCTGCTCCTTTTATTACCACAGTGGTTGATGTTTTAGGAATTTTTATTTATTTCAGTATTGCTCAATTAATCCTAAAGGAAAGCTTGAGAAATTGATGGGCAAGTCAAAAAGATTAGGCCGATTTAAGTCTGAATTGGCGTTCCATAACTTGCCCAGAGTTATATCCTTGAGCGCTCGATAATTTTTAATCCTCAATCCCTCAATTCCGGCCATTATTTAGTCCCGTTTCTCATTACTAAAGTAATCTGAGCAATTTCTCCCCGGAGAATATATAGTATAGACTGATTCTAGAGCGGTTATTAATAGAGTTCTTGCCTAATTAATTTTTGAGAGTTCAAAAATGAGAAAAATAGGCATAAAATTGCATAAAATCCTTAGATAGAGCATTTAATTGATTAATGCTCATTCTTAATTCTCCTGACTACTGACTACTGGCTACTGACTCCTCACCTAAGGTCAGATTTTTGATTTTTGCCAGAGGTCTAATTACTGACCCGATTCGATCGCTCCTTCGGCCTCATGGACAATTGCCCTCAATCGATCTAAGGTTTTCTGGTCCACCTGGGTCCATAATCCCCGTTGTTGAGCTTCTAATAATCTTTCGGCCATATCTCGCAATGCCCAGGGGTTTTTCTCCTGAATAAATTGTTGTACCTTCTCGTCAAATAAATAAGCTTCGGCTACTCCCTGATAGATAAAATCCTCCACTAGATGAGTAGTGGCAGAATAGGCAAAAATATAATCTACGGTCGCAGCCATCTCGAAAGCGCCTTTATAGCCGTGTCGCATCACTCCCGCTATCCATTTGGGATTAACCACTCGCGAACGGTAAACCCGGCGAATTTCTTCCTCTAGGGTTCTGATGCGGGGATTTTCCGGTCGGGAATGATCACCAAAATAGGTGACGGGATTTTTGCCGGTTAAAGCCCGGACACTGGCAGTTAAGCCGCCTTGAAATTGATAGTAGTCATCGGAGTCGAAAATATCGTGTTCCCGATTGTCCTGATTGTGCAGCACTATCTCTAATTCTTGCAGTCTATTTCTTAATACTTCCGGTAAAGAATGGGCAGTTCCTTGACTATCATAGGCATAACAACTCCAGTTAATATAAGCATTAGCTAAGTCTTGATCATTTTGCCAGTTTTGTGACTCGATTAACCCCTGTAAACCGGCCCCGTAAGCACCCGGTTTGCAGCCAAAGATTCTGGCAGTAGCTCTCAGTTTCGCCTCTTTTTCTCCTAAGCCCTGACTTAGCCAAAACTCCCTCTCTGTCTTCACTTTCGCCGCTAAAGGATTAATTTTTTCTTCTTCCTCTTGACAAGCTACCGCATTTATGCCAGAATTAAGAAGATGTAGTATGCTGGGGAAACTGTCCCTAAAAAAGCCCGATACCCGAACAGTCACATCAATGCGAGGACGGCCTAAGCTAGACGGGGTAAGGATTTCAAACCCGACCACCCGACGGAAAAAACCATCCCAAAGGGGACGAATTCCCAGTAAAGCCATGGCTTCGGCCACATCTTCGCCACTATTTCTCATCGTCGAAGTTCCCCAGATAGAAATCGCCAAAGTGCGGGGATATTCGCCATTTTCTTGGGTATAACGTTCAATTAGTGCCTCTGCGGCCTTTCTTCCCACTTCCCACGCGGTTTCTGTGGGGATTGCGCGGGTATCGACGGAATAGAAATTTCTGCCGGTGGGGAGAACATCGGGACGGCCGCGGGTAGGAGCGCCGGAAGCACCACTGGGGACGTATTGGCCAGTGAGACCTTTTAAGAGATAGGTAAGTTCATCGGGGGTTTGTTTTAAAGCAGGAATTAACTGATTTTCTAGCCAAACCAATTCTTTTGCCGTATTTTCGCCTAGAGGTTCAATTTTCTGGCTAATTAAATCCTGAGCGAGACTTTCCAGATAGGTAGTAGTATCGTTATATTCCGTCAGGGGGTCGCAGTCGAGATGGAGGTCAAGGGCGATCGAACGGGTTAAACCGGGGCGGTCGGGACTAGGAGAACGAGCGATCGATTGGATTAAATCAATTAACTGCTGACCCTGGGGACATTGACCGAAGATATGTAAACCGTCGCGGATTTGTGCTTCCTTGAGTTCACAGAGATAACCATCCACGAGGGTGAGAAATTGACTAAAGGAAGTGCTGGTCGCAACGCGCTCGCTACGCGAGATCGTGCCTAGCTCTCGATCGAGATTAGTTTTCGCCACCAGGTCGTTAATCCGCTCGCGAATCAGAGCTAAACGAGAAGGATCAAGAGATTCTGCCTGATAATATTCATCGATGAGAGACTCTAACTTTTCCCAATCCCCATACAATTCCGCTCGCGTCATTGGGGGGGTGAGATGGTCGATGATAACAGCTTGGGAACGTCTTTTAGCGCTGCAACCTTCTCCGGGGTCATTGACAATAAAAGGATAAAAATTCGGCAGCGACGAGAAAGCAATTTCGGGATAACAATTGGGAGAAAGAGCGAGACTTTTCCCCGGCAGCCATTCTAAATTGCCGTGTTTACCGAGATTAATTACAGCAGTGACCTGGAATTCCTGTCGTAACCAATGGTAAAAAGCGAGATAGCTGTGGGTAGGTTCGAGGTCGGGGGAATGATAATTAAGAGTCGGGTCAAGGTCGTAACCGCGAGAAGGTTGAATACCGATAAAGACATTACCTAACTGGATGCCGGGGATAGGAAAATCCCTGTCCGGATGTCCCCAACGGTCAAGCATAGCGCTTTGATTATCGGGGGGAAGGGAGGAGAAATAATCTAGATATGCTTCTAGGGAGAGAGATTGATAGATAGGTTTTAATTCCCTTGTCTCCAAGTCATTAGTGATACCGGAAATAAGCAATCGCATTAATTCATCGCTATGGTCGGGTAGGTCGGTGAGGGTATAACCTTGGGTTTGTAATGCGCGAAGAATTTCCAGACCACTAGCGGGAGTATCTAAACCGACTCCGTTAGCGATACGACCATCCTTATTGGGATAGTTGGGGAAAATGAGAGCAATTTTTTTCTGGGAGTTGGGAAGGGAGGAGAGTTGACAATAGTTTGCGGTTAAATCAGCGACAAAATCAACCCGGTGGGGGAGGGGTTGATAGATAACTATTTCCGTTTCTAGTTTGGGATGTCGGGTGAGGACAGATTTAAAGGAAATAGCGCGGGTGATAATTTTGCCATCCATTTCCGGTAAAGCGATATTCATGGCCACATCCCGGGGGGAAAGACCTTGATAACCCTGTTGATAAGCTTCTAAACTGCTGCTGCTGAGGATAACTTGGAAGATGGGTTTATTGAGAGACTGCCAGAAGTGATGATTTTGTTTGTCTTCCGGTCGTTGGATAGAGAAGCTAGTGGTATCGAGAATTAAGTCTGGGGGATGGTGGGAAAAGAGGGTTAATAGTTCCTCTTGCACTTCGATTTCCCGCAGAGAGGAGAGAAAGATAGGGACAGTTTCAATATTTCTTTGGGTGAAAGCGCTGATTAAAGCATCGATAGCTTTGGTATTACCCGCGAGATAATGGGAACGATAGAAAAGTATCCAAGTCCGTGCTTGGGGTTGGGATAGGGTTATCTGGGAATAGATTCCCAACCGAGGGACAACCTGAGGAGGAGAGGGAGGATAGTCGAGATGGAGACAGGTATGCGCGATAAATTTAGCAGCATTAATCCAGTTATCTATCCCTGCTTCCGTGAAATAGCACCATAACTGATTAACAGTAGTCAGGGAAGCAGTGGAATGACTCATCAACTCTAAATCCGGTTTATCCTCTCCCGGGAGGACAAATAAAGTCGCACCGGTTTCCTCGACAATTTCCTTAACTACTTCCAATCCGTAGGACCAACTCCCACGTCCCCCCAATAAGCGAAGAATAATTACTCTTGCTTGGGATAGTACCTTGTCCCCATAGTGATCGATACTGTATTGCTGCTGTAACTGCGATAAATTCAGGGCGCGAATTGCGGGAAAATTATCGGGTAGATGGTCGATAGCTGCCGCTAGAGTTTGAATATCGGTATCAGCCATGGTGAGGAGAACAATCGGGGCCGGATTTTGGTCAATAATAATCACCCCTTCGGTATCTGCTGTCCAACCACCCGCTTGGGGAGCAATACGATGCATAAGTTTTGAGAGTCAGGTTAAATAATGATTAGGTTTTGAGAATCAGGGTCTCGATCGAGGGATCATTCTTAGGTAGATAGAGATGATTATATCTGTCTGCGGCAATTTAAAGAACAGGGAATAGGGATTAGGGAATAGTAGGGGATAGGGATTAAGAAAACTTCACTAAAAACCCAACCCCAGTCCCCTTACTGATGACTGGGGTGTGGGGTGTGGGAAGTGGGGAAGTGGGGAAGTGGGGAAGTGGGAAGTGGGGAAGTGGGAAGTGGGGAAGTGGGGAAGTGGGGGAAGTGGGGAAGTGGGGGAATTTCAACTAAAACCCCAAAACCCTAACACCCTATCACCCTATCACCCTATCACCCTATCACCCTATCACCCTATCACCCTATCACCCTATCTCCTCCTGCCTCCTGCCTTCTGATAACTGATAACTGATAACTGATAACTGATAACTGATAAATGAACGCTTCTCCCGCTTATGTTTGCTGTCAAGTGTTGTCATCTACTCACCTCGAACAAATTCGTTCTTGGTGGGGACAGTTGGCAATACAGGTGACAGCACCGAGGATTAGTCTAAGTGAAAGAGATATTCCCCCACAGACAGGAGAAATCTATCAACTCTTGCTTTCCACTGACCTACAAGCTTTATTGTTAGCCAGTCCCCAAGGGAATAATTTTCAGTACGAAGTCCGCATTAGTTTTGAAGCGAACACGATTAAAAATTTTCTGCAAGGACTGGCTGTCAAGTCTCTCCACAACCCAAAAATTCAGCAGGGTTATCAAATTTTAAATCTGCCTCTATCCATTAATGTCAGCAGTTTTCAAAATAAAATTTTAGTCAAAATTCTCTCGATAATTTCTTCTCCGTCTGCTGATAGAGATTGTTCCCGCATCTTCTCCGTTTGTCAACCGGTAGAAGCTGCCCTATCCCAACAAATCCAACAGGAAAGATTATTAAACCAAGTCATCACGCAAATGCGTCAGAGTCTGGAGTTACCGGTGATTCTGGAAACCGTAGTCAGGGAAGTGCGGGATTTTCTGCAAGTGGACCGATTGTTAATTTATCAATTTTTCCCCAGTACCGGTGAGGTAAAGGGAAAAATAACTTCCGAGTCGCGCATTTCTGACCAGATAAATTCGGTGTTAAATTTAACCCCCGAAGACGATTGTTTTTCCTATATTCCCCAATACAAAGAAAAGTACCGTCAAGGATTAATTCTGGCTGTGGATGATGTGGATGTTAACTATTCTTCTTCCTTCTGTTTGTCCGAATTTTTGCGACAACACCAAGTGCAATCAAAATTAATCGCCCCGATTGTGGTACAAGAAGAATTGTGGGGTTTATTAATTGCCCATCAATGTCAAGAAAAACGCCAATGGTTGCCGCAAGAAAAGAAATTTTTAGGTCAGATTGGTGAACATCTCGCCATCGCTATCTATCAAGCGCAATTATATTCTCAAGTACAGGAACAAAAAGATATTTTTGAACGCCGGGTAATAGAAAGAACCCAAGAATTACAAGATACTTTAATGGCCGCAGAAGCCGCTAACCTCTGCAAAAGTGAATTTTTAAATAATATTAGTCATGAGTTATTAACTCCCCTAACTTGTATTATCGGTTTGTCCAGTACCCTGCAAAAATGCTCGGCAGCCAATAATTTTTTACCCCCCGACAAACAAAAACAATATCTAAAAGTTATTCAGGATAACGGCAATAAACTATTAGAATTAATCAATGACTTGCTTAATTTCTCGCAAGTTTCGGCGGGGAAAGCTGTTTTAGATATTAAACAATTTTCGCTAAAATATCTCTGTAATCATGTTTTAGAAATTATTAAAACAGAGGCAGAAACTAAAGAAATTAATCTGATTTTAGAAATGAGAATCACCGAAAAAGAGCATTATTTTTACGCCGATTATGATCGAGTTCAGCAGATACTTTTATACTTGTTAAAAAATGCCCTGAAATTTACCCCCGAACAGGGTGCTGTCACGCTGAGACTGTGGAAAGAAGGCAGTCAGGTCATTTTTCAGGTAGAGGACACGGGCATCGGCATTCCTGCTCAAAAAATACCGCTTCTGTTTGAAAAATTTACCCAATTGGATGGCTCCCGCAAACGTCGTTATGGTGGTGTGGGATTAGGATTGGCTTTAACTAAACAATTAGTGGAACTCCATCGCGGCACGATCGAGGTAGAATCTTGCTTAGATAAAGGTTCCATCTTTACCGTCCGTTTACCTCAACAAAAGCCCCCCAAACCCCAACCCTCGGATCATAATCCCCATTTTAATCACCACCATCCCACTATAGTTTTGATTGAAAGTGACGAAGAAATCGCCAATCTTATTTGTGAGTTATTGATGGTGGCACATTATCAAGTTATTTGGTTAATCGATAGTGTCTCCGCTATCAAAAAAATTGAGATCGTGCAGCCAGGTATTATAATTGTCGATCGGAAAATGCCTGATATATATCATCTCTGTCATCTTTTAAAAAAATCTAGCCAAACTCAAGCCAGTAAAGTGCTAATCTTGAATGATACCCCTGAAATCAGCGTTAATTTTCTTGGTCGTCATGGCATTGACGACTATCTCCTCAAACCCATTCAACCCTCCCTATTGTTGGAAAAAATCCGCTATCTAACCGCTTTATAAGTAGGGTTTGCGGCAAAAAGTTTTTCGGTGGGGGTAGGGGTGCATCTCATACTAAATCCTGTTTAAAAAGTATAGGATAGTGGGGTGTGGGGTGTGGGGAGAAACAATTCATAACTTGAGAGTTAATCACACTATTAAAAAGGGATTTGGTATCATTTTTGTAAATCTACTAATTTGGGATTTTTCAGGGGAAACTTTCTCCTAAAATTGGGTGTTACTTTCGGTTTTATCACTCAATCCAAGCTTTTGGGGGGTAGAACCCCCCAAACCCCCCGTTGGGGGCGTGGCGCCGCCCCCAAACCCCGGAGCGCATTAG
>NZ_JADBTF010000485.1:0-3274 GCF_020246295.1 Microcystis sp. M090S1
AGCATCACTGCTGAGAATTTCTGGCTCAACGAGTCCACTTGAATTAGATTCCTGGCGAAATCCCACCCAGAGGTGGTTCTCTCCTCAGACTTTCGCGACCTTACAGAAGCCTGTTTTCGGGGTCCCCTACGATACAGTTCAAAACCTCTAAAATACTTGGTTTCTCTGGTACTTGGTGCTGAGAATTTTTACCTATAGGAGCATTCCCCTAGAGAACCCCATAACTCTAGTTTTCAAGGTGCGTTCATCGGTTGATGACTGGGTTTTTTAAGCGGTTGCTTACCCGGCCCCCTATTCTTAATATCATACATCCTATAAAGTCGCCCTCAAAGGGCGAGGCTTTAATCCCAATTTTTCGGTAAAAAATAAATGGCTTTCCGGCAGTGTGCGCTTTTGATAATTGTCAATTATATGAATAGATTGATAAAGCTTGTTCTCAAGCCGCTAAAAGCCTATCAGTTCTTTGTGTGATCAGTTTAACTTACTATAGAAGCGATCAATCTTTGTGTCCTCTGTGTCTGGAGTGGTTCCTTCCACTCCCTCGCCAGCAGGACTGTATCTTAGAATACATTTTACCCACCAAACCTAAGATAGCCCGGTTCTTCGGTTTGTGTTATGCGATGGATGGGGTTACAAGGGATGAAAACCCTATATAGAGTTGGCTGAATAAATCTAATTTTTTCGATAAAAGCGGCAGGGTTAAAACCAGCAAGAGTGGCTGTGCCAAGGGTAGCACCTAAAAGATAAAGAAATTGACGGCGATCAAGAGACATATTCTCAGAGCAGATGTTCCGATGATCAATTATCCTATAGCGGTGTGCAGTCGTATGAGGTACAGTGTCACGAGCTATAAACCATGCTAGGCAAAGCTTGGTCTGTATCTCACTCAAGCGCTTACCGCTATATCGATCGGTGCCTTGGCAAAGAAAAGTTTTTATTTTTACCTGTCCGCTATAAGATGTCAAATTTTTTGAGTAATTGCCAGGGAATTTAAAAAAATTTGTTTACTCAAATTAAGAGTTAAATTTGGAAGGTTTCTAGAGCGCGTTTTTTCTCAAGTGGAGATGGAAAAAATCCCATCCCCACACTTGTCAATTTATTTTCGCTGCTTGTTAAATACTGAACCCATCCCCAGTAAACCCAATGCCAATAACCCCAGAATCGAGGAAGGCTCTGGAACCGCTGGAAATGGATTTGGACCGGTACTGGGTGATAAAAATCCTTTTAAAGGATCACCCACGGCTCCAAAACCAACAAGATCGAGGGAATTAAACTGAGTTATAACTTCTACATAAGTCTCTTCTCCTTCTAGTACCCTGAAACTACCGAGATCGGGGAAATCCGTAAAGTAAATGAAATCTGCACTAGCGATAGGATCGGCAACATTTGGGGTGTTTACAATCGTGATTTTTAATGGCAATGTTTGAGTGAAATCTGGGTCGGAGGAAGTAGTGTTGATTATCAGATCAACCCCATCAATCCGAGTGCTGAGAGGAATAGTGCCATTACGGTAATACAAGCGCCCGGCAACAAAGTCTTGACCCTTGGGCTGATTGGTAAAGTCAGAAGGAGTAAAGGACAATATATTAGTAAATGAATCAGCGGAGAAAGGCGTTCCCCATTCGATGGTGTCGGTTCCGTTGCCCGTGTATACTGAGCTAGGGATCGTGATGGGGTTGTCAAAATAGCCTGTCACTGTCCCTGTCCCTACAACTACAGTTACAGCAGTTACAGCTTGGGCGGCTTGGAAAGGGGTTAGGATGGCTAGAGTTGCCCCCGCTACCAATAAGCAATGCTTACCCCCCCCCCACATTTTTGATTACTTTTGTTAATGTTTTGTCCATGGAAACCTCTTCTTTGGTATGGTTTCCTCGACTATATCATTGTATTTTTCAAAAGACTGGTACTGCCTGCTACCAATAAGTAATGCTTACCCCCCCCCGCATTTTTGATGATTTTTGTTAATGTTTGCGCCATGGAAACCTCTTCTTTGGCAGGGTTTCTTCGATTGTATAATTGTCTTTGCCTCTCTTGGATATTGGCTGAAAAATGTTCACAATGTCACATTATGGGCGCAAGCGTTGCGCCTCTACATTACACAATGACCTCAAATACTTTTTCAGCAAGCCTTTATTACCATAAACGATAAAAACTTTTCAACAAACTAGGCGGAATTTTTAGATAATAACCAATAATAACTAATTGATTAACTAAGGTGGTTTTGCCAACTCCTAATTTTTGCCAACGTCTTGCCGAGGTAATCACCGCAGCAGCAACTATGGCTATTTTACCCCTTTTTTTCAATCTTTGTATTAATTCAAAATCTTCCATAATTGGCAACTCAGGAAAACCGCCCAAATCTGCCAATATTGAGGCTTTTAAAAATATTCCTTGATCTCCGTAGGGAAGGGAAAGCCAGCGAGAACGCCAATTAACTAATTTTTCCACTAAACGCAGGGTTTTTTCCTCTCCATCAATTTTTAATTCAAAGGCCCCCGCTACTATCCCAGATTGGGATAAAGTATTGATAATTTGTTCTTGATAATTTTGGGGAAGTAAAGTATCTCCGTGCAGAAATAACAAAATATCTCCTTTGGCTATTTTGGCTCCTAAATTCATCTGAAATGCACGACCTTTTCTGGGTGAAATAATTACTTTCGCTCCCAATTTTTTCGCTATTTCTATAGTTTTATCGGTACTTCCCCCATCGACAACAATAATTTCTACCCCCGCACCTATCTGTTTTAACGTTGCTGCAATTCTTAACTCCTCATTAAGAGTCGGAATGATAATACTAAGATAATTCATCAGGTTTTGCGCTAACTAAAGTCAGAGGATTTAGGGGCGACCATCGGGTAAATTTTACTACAGATACCGAGGGATTGATTTCGATTTGTAATAACTGTTTTTCTGGTAAAAAAGTTAAACATCGCTGCCAGTTATTCAGAGTGGCTAAAGCTGGAGTCAAAAGTCGATACCAAATTAGGTTACACTTCATCTTTATGAGAAACGAAACTCTGTTCTAAGATAGGTGGGACAATGCCGAATATTAAAGGAGACGATGGTGCGCTCAAAACCATTCTCGGCAATAGTAAAATTATCGCAGTGGTCGGGCATTCTGAGAAATCGAGCCGCGCCAGCTATCAGGTGGCCAAATTCCTGCAAGCGGTGGGTTATCGAAAATTTGGGTTAAAACCCCGTCGTTTTACGACGGCTTTTCCTGATCTTTGATATAAGACTTAAGAACTTCCAGTGGCGCACCTCCTACAGAAGA
>NZ_JADBTF010000486.1:0-3780 GCF_020246295.1 Microcystis sp. M090S1
GGACTAAGTACGTTAGGGCATACCGGAACCTATGGGCCAGACCCAATAAACGCTTGGGGAGAGAATACCTCTACTTTTTCAGAAGCAATTCTGTCTAAGCAAGTAATCTCTGTGAACCAAGAATCCCCGTCTCTTTAGAGCGGGGAGTGTCAACTCTCCAGTTAAACTATAGTAGTCAATAGTTATAAAGTTTTAAACGATAACCTATTGTCAGCCTTTTTAACTGGTCACTTTATTACCTACCTATGTTAGACAGTTTCTCCCCCCAAACCTCTAGCGTCGTCCTCGCTTCGGTGGCGGACTATTTCAAAGTCCTGTCGGAAGTCAGTCGCCTACAGATTCTCAGTTGCTTGCAATTAGGCGCGATGAATGGTAAAGAAATCGCTGAAGCTACCGGACTAGGCCAGGCCAATCTCTCCAAACACCTGAAAGCTTTAACCCAAGCGGGAATTATCTCGCGGCAACCCCAAGGAGTCAGCGTTTACTATCAAATTACCGACCCCGTGATCTATGATCTCTGTCAGGTGGTTTGCGATCGCATTAGTCAGCAAATGCGTCAACGGGCCCGAGAATTCGAGAGTCTGCCGGCTTTCCATCTCCCTAAATAAAAATTACCAAACCCTTGACATTTTGCCTCAATTATGATATGGAAAAAAATTTCCATGCTCCTAGAAGAACTTTGTCAACGCTATCGGGAGGGAGAAAGAGATTTTCGGGGGATTAATTTGCGGGAAAGCGACTTAACTAATATTGCCCTCCCAGGAGTCAATTTTGGCCGTGCCGATCTGCGACAGGCGCGGTTAGGAAAGATACGCCTTTCGCGATCGCTGCTGAGAGAAGCGGATTTAAGTGAGGCGATTCTCTGGGGAGCAGATTTAAGTCAAGTGGACTTTTATCGAGCTTGTTTACGAGATGCGGACTTAAGCGGGGCTAATCTCATCGAAGCCAATTTAGAAGCCACTTATTTAACCAAAGCCGTCTTAAACGGTGTTAATCTCAACAGTGCTAATCTCCAGCAGGCCGTATTAATCGATACGGATTTTCGCTCCACTTCCGACCAACGCACGGACTTAGGCAAAACTAACTTTTGCGGAGCCGATCTCAACTATGCCAATCTGAGCGGCTCCCTGTTATATCGAGCTAATTTCGCTGATTGCCGACTTTGCCGGGTTAATTTTCGTGCTAGTCCCGAAAGAGACGGATTTATTACCGATCTCACCGGGGCCAGTTTCCGGGGTGCGGATCTCAGTTATGCCGATTTGCGCGGGGCAATTTTAGAAGATGTGGACTTGACTGATGCTGATTTAACCCGGACTTTGTTTTAATCTGGGAAGCTTTTTCAGGGATCAGTAATCAGTAAACAGTGAAAAGATGTCATTTCACTTAAAACTCAAATCCGATAACTGATAACTGATAACTGCTCACTGATAACTGATAATTGAGGGTCGATTTATTTAAAACCGACGGATGCTTGCCAAACAAAGGCCAGCAAGAGGAAAAATAGGGGAATCAGGGGCAAGACATCGACTAAGGGGTCGAAAATTTGGTATGCTTCCGGCAATTTGGCCAACAAAAGTGCAGTTTCCATCTCTCTATCTACCTTGACAAGAAAATTTTCAAACGTTTCCTGAAATTTTATCACGTTGGGGTAACATCTAAGGCATCCTCAAGCCAAGGGGCAAAATCTTGGGCAAAAGTTCCTTCTAGGATAGATTGACGAATTTCACGGGTAAATCTGATTAATTCGGCGATATTGTGCAGAGATAAGAGAATATAACCCAACATTTCCCCCGATTTAATTAAATGATTCAGATAGGCACGGCTAAAGTGTTGACAGGTGTAGCAGGGACAAGTCTCGTCTAAAGGGGCGAAATCCTCCTTAAAACGGGCATTTTTTAGGTTCCAACGCTCTCCCCGTACTAAAGCCGTGCCATGGCGACCAAAACGGGTGGGAATGACGCAATCAAACAGATCTATGCCACTAGCGATCGCCTTGGCCATTTCTCGATAGGTTCCCACTCCCATCAGGTAACGGGGTTTATTTTCGGGGAGTAAAGGGGCAGTTATCTGGACAATGCGATGAATTAGGCTCGTTTCTTCCCCCACACTCACGCCACCGATAGCATAACCGGGTAAATCGAGTTTTACTAAAGATTCCGCCGCCGCTGCCCGTAAATCCTCATAAATTCCCCCCTGCACTATGGCGAATAAAGCCTGTTGTTGGGGTCGTTGATGGGCCCTCAGACAGCGCTCTAACCAGCGATAGGTGCGTTCTATGGATGCTTTCATGGTCTCATGACTGACTCCCGTGGGGGGACATTCATCGAAGGCCATAATCACATCAGCACCGAGGGCATTTTGAATCTGAATCGATTTTTCTGGCGTAATTTCGATTATTCTACCGTCCCGGGGCGATCGAAAGGTGACTCCCGATTCTTTAATTTGCCGCAGTTGACTGAGGCTAAATACCTGAAATCCACCAGAATCTGTTAATATTGGCTGATTCCACGCCATAAACTCGTGTAAACCTCCCGCTTTCTCGATAATACTTTCTCCAGGCTGCAGATGCAGGTGATAGGTATTAGCGAGAATCATTTGCGCCCCCGTGCTGGCGATTTGAGCGGGGGTCAAACCTTTCACCGTGGCCAAAGTTCCCACGGGCATAAAACGGGGTGTTTCTACCGGTCCGTGGGGAGTATGCCAAACCCCAACCCGCGCACCAGTTTGGGGACACCGGGCGATTAATTCAAAGGAAAATCCCACTGTTTCAGTTATCAGTTATCAGTTATCAGTTATCAGTTATCAGTTATTAGTAACCAGTATTTTTGCTCGCTGCCTAAAAGGGGCAATCGTTGTCGTCTTCGTCTTCAAACTGCACATCCCACTTAGCAGAAAGTACCTGAGTAACCATGGCTTCGAGGGTATCGGCATTGAGACGGGCTTTCATATCGGGGTCTTGGAGTGGATTACTCAGGGGAATTAGCCGTAATTGCCGATTGTCTTGGATCAGATCAAAATAGGTTTCACCGTCGGGAGAGCGGGTTAAACGCAGACAATCGAAGCTATAGGTATTGAGATAAAGACTGTAGTTAGCAACTAGGGTGCTTTGCTGATAATCGGCGAAAACTTCCACTATCCATCCCTCCCCTTCACTCTGAATCACTCCTTCGAGACTATGGATGTAGCGAACTCGTCCGAGATCATCGAGGAGACGACGCATATCTTCTTTAGCGATGACCACGCCAGAATCAATAATACAGGGGGCGGGCAGGGGCTGTGAGGGTGGATGATAGTTCATAGGGATTGCCAGTAAAAAAATTTCCGTTAATAACCCCAGTGACTGGGGGGTTTCTACCGATTCCTGTTGCAATTTTTTTCGGGTTACGTCTCGATCTTAACCCAATCCGTTAGAACTTTTCATTGTTATTTAACTTAGTGTCAGCATTCGTCCCTCGCGCTTAGTGCCATGGGACGGGGCTTTTAAAGGGGCGAAGTAATTCGCCCCAGGGTTCCCCTCATGAATGCTGACTTTGTATAGAACAGCAAAGCACAGCTAAAAACAAGTCTGACCTATAGTTGACAATGTAATTGCAGTATGCTATAACATTTTGCGATCGTTGCGGTCGATAACGAAAAATGTTTGTTTTAGAGTACAAGCTTAGAGGAAAACCATCTCAATATCAAGCCATTGATGAGGCTATTCGGACAGTCCAGTTTGTTCGGAATAAATGTCTTAGATATTGGGCAGAAAATAAGAGTGTAGGACAAAAAGACATGGCC
>NZ_JADBTF010000487.1:0-15200 GCF_020246295.1 Microcystis sp. M090S1
GCCAAGCTTTTCTGGTCGGAACCCCCTAAGCCGAGTTTTCAAGGTGCTGCGCCGTCCACTTGGTTTTCGAGACTGGCCTTTTAATTCTAACGTAAAGCCAACCTAGAACGGCGGGGTTTCAGACCCAAAATTTCCGATGATCAAGTATAAAGTTTTCGTTTTCGGGAGTCAGAATTCTCCGAGTCAGGAGACGAGCGCACACAAGAGCATACTTCATCCTTAGGATCAAATCCGTAACTACTTAAATATTCAGCCACAGGGCATCAGCAAATGATGCCCTTTTATTTATTAAACCTCTTGCATAATTAATTTTTGGTGGTTCAAAAACGTCCTATAAGCTGTTCGTAATTTAAATTGCTTGTTGAGACGAGGCAAGAGGCACTCTTGCACTCTTGCAAAGGGCAACACCCCCCAACCCCCACGTCGGGGTAGGGCAAGGGGGGGAGATTCGGCTAATCTAAGAATAAGCGGTTTAAATACGTCTTAGCTTAATACTAAATCCTGTTTAAAAGGTATAGGAGAGCAGGGGAGAAGGGAGCGGGGAGCGGGGAGCGGGGGAGATGGGAGCGGGGAGAATAAATAAAAATAATCTCCTGAATTCTGACTACTGACTCATGAATGCTGACTGCTGACTCCTAACCCCACCAACAAACTTTTTCAGCAACCCCTAATTAGAGATTGTTCAGTACAAAGGCTCTAAAATTGCCAGTGCCATTTATTGGACTGAAGACTTGTTTTTTCGGTCTTGTGGCTTTATCATGGGTACTGTGTGGTGTGTGTGATGTGAAGGAGTAAGATGACTGCTAATAGCCAACTTATCTCCGTCAAGGCTCTACAAGCTTTGATGAAGCGAGGGTTCAAACCTTCGGTCTCTGGTAGACGGCATCAAAAATCTTGGTTAATAGCTTTAGACGGCGATACCTCAAAACGATTATTCGATATCGTTTTCTCCCTATCGGTTCTAATTTTCTTTTCGCCGCTTTATTTAATCTTAGCCTTATTGATCGCGATTAGTTCCCCCGGTCCGGTCTTCTATGTGCAGAAGCGCGTCGGTCAAAACTTCCAGCATTTCAACTGTATTAAATTCCGTACTATGGTAATGGATGCGGATAAGGTATTAGAGAGACTGATGGAAGACTCTCCCCAACTGCGGGCGGAATTCGAGGATAATTTCAAGCTTAAGGACGATCCCCGTATAACTTGGATTGGCAAGTTTCTCCGCTTAACCAGTTTAGACGAGTTTCCCCAATTCTGGAACGTCCTGCGAGGAGATATGAGCGTCGTCGGTCCGCGGCCTTTAGTTCCCGAAGAATTGCAGAAATATGGCAATCGCATCGACAAAGTTTTAACTATTCGCCCCGGTTTGACTGGTTTATGGCAAGTTTCCGGACGTAATGACATCCCCTATCCCCTGCGGGTGCAGATGGATGTGTATTACGTTAATTCGCGTAACTGGTTAACCGATATCTGGGTAATCTTCAGAACTATCGGTGTTGTGGTTTTTCCCAAAAATAACGGTGCTTACTAAAGCGGTGAATAGTAATTAAAAATTACTCACTGCTGTTTCCATGTAATTAATCGCTAGACTGGAGGAGAGAAGGGCAGAACTTGCTTTTTTCTCCGCTTTTTTTGAGAAATATTATGACAGTAATTAGGGTTTGCCCTGACCTTACACGATCGAGTGCTGTCTTTCAGCTATGTTTATTGTTCCCTAGGGCAGTTGGGAACTAACAGCGATCGCTAAATTTCTGTTTTTTGATCGCAATTTACAGCCTTTCCCATAAACATAAAGTGTAACCTAATTTGGTATTGACGAACAGCTACCCAAAAGGAAAACTTCCTACAGGTTTGACAAATAGAATTAAATGCTTGATAATCTCGGTTTTTAGGCAAAGGGAGACAGATATACCCCTATCCCTAGAGACATAAAAGTGCAATGTCAAAAAAGAATTGTAATCATACCAAACCGGGGACTTTGCGATAGATAGAAGCGATCGATCCCCGGAATCCTACACTGGTGAATTCTACCGCATCCCCGGCTTCATAGATCTGTTCTTTCCAGATTCCCGAATCCTCGCGACGGTGACATTCAATTTTCATCTGGTTTTGATGGATAAGAATGTATTCTTTTAAGGTGGGACAGGTTTGATAATCGCTAAATTTATCACCCCTATCAAAGGATTCCGTAGATTTCGATAATACTTCAATAATCAGAACGGGATAGAGAATAAAATCATCGGTATTGTTGATCTCTCTCTCGTCACAAACCACCGCAATATCGGGATAATAATAACAATTTGCCTCCTCTAACCGGACTTTGATATCGGAAGTGAGAACAAGACAGGGACTATCATCGAGATGGATATTCAATAAAGTGGCTAGATTAGTATTTAAGACAATATGAGGCTTTTTTGCCCCTACCATCGCATAAATCTGTCCTTTTCGGTACTCGTGCTTGATCGGACTGACTCTTTCCCCTTCTAGATACACTTCTGGAGAGACATAAAAAAAATTAGGATTCGTCACCATGGTCCTCATGCTCCCTATCCTCGAATAACTGAATTATAGCCTTTCGGAATCATTGCTCTTGGACTCAATCTCGGTAGACTGATAGATCAATGATTGTCACTTGTAATATAAATATTACAATTATGTGACAGAATAGAGATAACGACTCTCAAAGGGACGTTATTTAGGAATGAATCCCGAAAACGATTGATATCCATAGGTTTGCCAGAATGTCCAACGCTAAAAGTTACAAAGATACCGTTAATTTGCCCCAAACTGACTTTGATATGCGAGCAAATGCCAGCAAACGTGAGCCAGAAATCCAGAAATTCTGGCAAGATGAGCAAATATACGAGAAATTAGCGCAAAATAACCCCAAAGAATTATTTATTCTCCACGATGGACCACCCTACGCTAACGGGTCTCTGCATATCGGTCATGCTTTAAATAAAATTCTCAAAGACATTATCAATAAATATAAACTGCTGCAAGGCTACAAAGTGCGCTATGTGCCGGGTTGGGATTGTCACGGGTTGCCGATCGAACTGAAGGTTTTACAAAGTCTCAAAAGCTCGGAAAAAGAGGGTCTAACCCCTTTGAAATTACGTCAGAAAGCCCACGATTTTGCCCTTCAAACGCAAAAAGAACAGTGTGAAGGTTTCAAAAGGTATGGAGTCTGGGGAGACTGGGAAAATCCCTATTTAACCCTACAACCGGAATACGAGGCCGCTCAAATTGCCGTATTCGGAAAAATGGCCCTGAAAGGTTATATTTATCGGGGACTAAAACCGGTTCACTGGAGTCCCAGTTCTCAAACCGCTTTAGCTGAGGCAGAATTAGAATATCCCGAAGGTCACACTTCCCGCAGTGTCTATGTTGCTTTTCCGATTACGTCAGTTTCAACCCCGGTTTTAACGCCATTTTTGCCTAATTTATCCGTCGCTATCTGGACGACTACTCCCTGGACTTTACCCGGGAATTTGGCCGTCGCATTAAACCCAGAATTAAACTATTCAGTGGTGGAAACTAGCGAGTCTAATTATCTAATTGTAGCGACGGATTTAGTCGAAAAATTGGCCGACACTTTTAACAGGACTTTGACGATTAAAGCAACGGTTAAAGGTCTGGAATTAGAACATACTAAATATCGTCATCCTTTGTTTGACAGAGAAAGTGCTATTCTCATCGGTGGGGATTATGTCACCACCGATTCTGGCACTGGATTAGTTCACACGGCCCCCGGCCATGGTCAGGAAGATTATATCGTCGGTCAACGTTACGGTTTACCGATACTTTCTCCCGTGGATGATAAGGGAAATTTCACCGCAGAAGCGGGACAATTTGCGGGTTTAAATGTCTTAAAAGATGCTAATGAAGCAATCATTTTAGCACTGACAGAAAAAGGTGTCTTACTCAAAGAAGAAGCATATCAGCATAAATATCCCTACGATTGGAGAACCAAAAAACCGACAATTTTTCGCGCAACAGAACAATGGTTTGCTTCCGTGGAAGGATTCCGAGAATTAGCTTTAGACGCGATTGATTCGGTGCGTTGGATTCCTGCAACGGGTAAGAATCGCATCACTTCTATGGTTAGTGAAAGAAGCGATTGGTGTATCTCTCGTCAGCGCAGTTGGGGGGTTCCTATTCCTGTTTTTTATGACGAAGAAACGAATGAACCTCTGTTAACCGAGGAGACGATTAATCACGTTCAAGCTATCTTCGCGGTCAAGGGTTCTAATGCTTGGTGGGAGTTATCCGTAGAGGAATTATTGCCTCCCAGTTATCGCGATAATGGTCGCAGTTATCGCAAGGGAATGGATACTATGGATGTGTGGTTTGATTCTGGTTCTAGTTGGAATGCGGTGGCTAATGCTCGACCAGAATTAAGTTATCCTGCGGATATGTATCTAGAAGGATCGGATCAGCATCGGGGATGGTTTCAATCGAGTTTATTAACCAGTGTCGCTGCTAATGGTATTGCTCCCTATAAAACGGTGTTAACTCACGGTTTTGTTTTGGATGAACAGGGACGAAAAATGAGTAAATCTCTGGGGAATGTCATCGATCCCAATGTGATCATTAATGGTGGTAAAGACCAGAAAAAAGAACCCGCTTATGGGGTGGATGTGATTCGGTTATGGGTGTCCTCGGTGGACTATACCAATGATGTGAATATCGGTCAAAATATTCTTAAACAGTTGGTAGATATCCGTAATAAAATCCGTAATACTGCCAGGTTTTTACTGGGGAGTTTAAATGATTTTGATCCCGTTAAAGATGCGGTAGCTTATGAAAATCTACCGGAGATTGATCGCTATATGTTACATCGTATCTCGGAAGTGTTTACGGAAGTAACGGCAGCTTTTGAAAGTTTCCAATTTTTCCGCTTTTTCCAGACGGTACAGAATTTTTGTGTTGTCGATTTATCTAACTTTTATATCGACATCGCTAAGGATCGTTTATACATTTCCGATCCTAATTCTTTCCGTCGTCGCAGTTGTCAAACAGTCTATGCTATTGCTTTAGAAAATCTCGCTAAAGCGATCGCTCCTGTCCTGTCTCATCTAGCGGAAGATATCTGGCAATTTCTCCCCTACAAAACTCCTTATTTATCGGTATTTGAGTCAGGATGGCTAAACATCGATCCTGCTTGGAATAATCGCGAATTGGCCGATAAATGGGCGAAATTCCGGCAGCTACGCACCGAAGTTAATAAGGTGATGGAAACTGCCAGAAATGATAAAGCGATCGGTGCTTCTTTAGAGGCAAAAGTTTTACTTTATGTTCCCGATGAAACCTTAAAACAGGAGTTGGAATTATTCAACAATTGTGATAGTTTGACGGGGAATAAAGTTGATGAATTGCGTTATCTATTTCTCTCTTCCCAAGTGGAATTAGTTAGTGATATTAGCGCGATTCAAACCGCAGAATATAAAGGAGAATCGGACTTTGTTTCGGTGGGAATTGTCAAAGCAGACGGCGAAAAATGCGATCGCTGTTGGAATTATTCGACTCAAGTGGGAAAATTTGCCGATGATCCCACTATTTGCGAGCGCTGTAATGCCGCTTTAAAAGGAGAGTTCTAAGCTAAACTAAAAGGGTGCTTTATTGTCTAATAAAGTACCCTTGTTTAATCCTCAGCTAAAAACTTATTCACAGGTATTAACTCTAGGGAATAGATAATTAGGGATGGAAGATTACCAATCAGCTTTTTTACAACGTCATCGAGATACAGAAATACTTGATCGATCTAATAGGAAAATAGCTGCTATGCACTTTGGAGGTATTACGATCGAATGTTTGCTGAAATCTATGATCTTAGCTTCGGTATCCAGTCAAGAATGGAAAACTAAGTCCAATAACCCCGGACATACCATAACTAATCCGGGTCACAGTTTGACAGCTGCTCTAAAAAGTAATAATCGTCTCTATTCGAGAGTTCAAAATTATCCAGACGTGATAAAATGGATTAATATAGTAGAAAAACCGGTAGAAAATCCTAGTCAAAATTTTATAGATATGCGTTATTCCAGCAGTGAACCGAATGACGATAAATACAAAGAGTGGTTATCAGCTTATACAGTTCTGAAACAATGGCTTCAGAAACAAGCTACTCAACTTTAAGGAGATACTTATGTCAGAAACTTGGTTAAGATCACTGAAACAAAAATTAACAGATATATATGTTCAAAAAGAAGCACAAGAATGGGTTGATATCAATGTATCTACTGCTGGACTTTTGAATATAACTATCGTCAGTGATAAGTTTGAAAATTTATCAACAACTCAGCGAATAGAAGCAGTTAAAAATGACATAGGACAACAGTATAAATTTTTAGGTTTTATATCTTTATATACTATTCAGGAGGCAGCCTCTCTCGATCTAAAAGCTCCACAACTTCTGGACGAAAAATCAATTCACACTTGGCAAGATTTAGCTTTGTGGTCAACTAATCCACAAAATCAATCACCGTCTTCTCCCGAACTTTGTCTTCCTAGAACCGTAACTTTTTATTCTTTTAAAGGGGGAGTAGGTAGGACAACTGCTTTAATTCATGTTGCTTGGATTTTAGCGATGCGAGGTCGTAAAGTAGTAGCTGTTGACTTGGATTTAGAAGCACCGGGGTTAAGCACAGCTTTCCCCTTAAATCCCTCACCGAAATACGGAATTGTGGACTATTTTTATGAAAAATCCTATTTACCAAAAGGTGTAACAGCAAAGATTAATATCACTGAAATATTTGGAGAAGTTAATATTCCCGATGCAACGGGAAGACTATTTATTGTTCCTGCGGGTTATTTGAGTCTTGATTACATTGCTAAAGTTGATGATCTGCGAGCAACAACAATTCTCGATAATGGGGAAACACTCTGGTCAACTTTTAGTCGAGAGATTCAAAATAAGTTAAAACCTGATCTTATCTTAGTAGATTCGCGCTCTGGAATCAATGAATGGGGAGCTTTATCTTTACTACAGGCAGCCAACGAAGCAATTATTTTTTTATTTCCTAACGAACAAAATCAAAAAGGAATCGAGCTTCTTTTGCAATCTTTGACTTCTTTTGGCCGACTTTCGCTTAATTTTGTTTTTTCACCCGTTCCCGATTTAAGTGATACGGGAATAACTAAAGTTATTCATGCTTGGCAAATTTTACAAAAGGATATTGACAAAAATATAGATATAGATGAAACTACCGATCATGATTTAGATATAGATTCAGAAGACTATCTAATCATACCTTATATTCCCTCGATCGCTCTAGCAGACCGTTATCCTGTCACTGGATTACTGGATTATTATACTCCCATTGCTAACTTAATCGATGAAGATACCAATTTTCAGTAGATAGCATCCGAGGGAACCTTGATTCCTTCTTAATTCTCGCTTTGGTAGTGCTTTGATGACATCCCAGCTGCCATTTGCCATTGAGATAAATTTCCCTCTTGACCAAGTTGATAGAGCAAGTTTCTTTGTTCTATGTTAAGATGTTGGTGGCTTCGTTTTTGGGTCTGATTTGTTGTTGTATTGATCAGACAGTACCTGATGATCCTTTGTCTGTCAACTCTTAAGGAGTCGTGCGTTTCATTTTTGAATTGGCAATATTAGGAGGGATAAAAATTATGGTTAATTATCTCAGTCAAGAAGAGAAATTACTAGCAGCCGAAGAAGAAAAGTATCTAGAGGAAGAAGATGATGTGGATTTTCCTCCTGTAGATATTATTGCTTACAATGAGCAGCGATCCTGCTCTGATCTAGTTAGAATGTATCAAAAAAAACAATTGGTTATCGATCCAGATTTTCAAAGAGATGTGGTATGGAATGTTCCACAACAAACTCGTTTTATTGATAGTTTAATGAAACAGTTACCGATTCCTAGTATGTGTATTAGTCTTGACTATAAGACAGATAAACGCTATATCATCGATGGATTACAACGAATTAATACCATCGTCAAATTTTTAACTACTGAAGATTGGAGGCTATCAAAATTACCCGATGTAGATTCGTCTATTTCTGGAAGAACAGTTGAGGAAATAAAAACTCAGCATGAAGAATTATATGAACGCGTAGAAAATATGACTATTCCCATCACGGTGATTCGCTATGACTCCAGCAAAAAAGCTCATAATAATTATATTTTTACCATTTTCCATCGCTTAAATACCGGTGGAGTAAAACTCAATAATCAGGAGATCAGAAATTGTATCTATAATGGCGAGTTTAATAGTTTTTTAAAAAAATGCGCTCAATATGAAAACTGGCTTTTGCTGATGGATCGAGAGCAGCAAAAAGCATCTCGATTTGAAGATGAAGAATTAGTGCTTCGTTTCTTTGCTTTTTATGATGAATACCAGAACTACAAGGGGAAATTGACCAGATTTTTAAATGATTATATGTATAAACATAGATTTGCTCATGAAGATTTTATTCAAGATAAAGATGAATTATTTAAGCAAACCGTTGACTTGATTTATGATAGAATCTTCAAAGAGGAACCTCTCAAAACCAGTAAAGTTATTGCTGAGGGAATTCTTTTAGGAGTTGCCAAGAATTTAGATACTTTAGTCAATCTCTCCAATGGTGAATTACAAGACAAGTATTCTAGATTAATAAAATCTGAACCATTTTTGACTAAAAATTTAGCTAGTGGTATTTATCAAAAAGATAAGGCTTTAGAGAGAATTAATACATCTATCAAAATTTTTTCATCTACTGGTAATGATTACTAAAGATTATTTACTCAAGACGTTAAACTGGCTTGATCAACTCTATGATGACCCTACAGCTGATAATCAAAAAACTTCTTCTTATTCCAAACTAGCTCTTATAGAATTATGTGGCTGGATCGAGGAAACTATGGATGATATAGTTTTAAGATGTGCTAAACGATGCTTAAAGTCCGAAGCTAACAAAAAATTCATCGATAAGACTATTAGTGGTACTCATAGTTTTGAATATGAACCTTTTAGAAAAATGTTGATGATGGTTATTGGTTTAGCAACATTAGAAAAAATCGAAAAAAAGTTAGAAAAAACTGGTAAAATTAGTGCTTTAAAAGGTTATCTTGGTAATCTAAAAGATAGTCGCAATCGAGCGGCTCATACTCATACTAAAGGTACTTTGCCAACTTATGACGCTCCTTCTAAAACTAAACGTGATTTTGATAAAATATATGGTTTGTTAAAAGAGTTAGATGCAGAATTGCAACGTCATATGAATAATCAGGTCATCCGTACTGATAAAGCTCCGGCCCCTGTGGGTCCCTATAATCAAGCGATCGCCGCTACCGGTCCTTTTCTCTTTGTTGCGGGACAAATTCCCCTAGATCCCGTCACGGGTGAAATCGTCTCCGGGGAAATTAGCACCCAAACCGAACAAGTTATGGCCAATCTAGAGGGCATTTTAACCGCTGCTGGGGCTAATTGGTCAAATGTGGTGAAAACTACCGTCTTTCTGTCGGATTTAGCCAATTTCGGGGCGATGAATCAAGTTTATGCCCGTTATTTCCCCCCGGAAACTGCCCCGGCCCGGGCCTGTGTGGAAGTGGCCCGTCTTCCCAAAGATGTGCTAGTGGAAATAGAATGTATTGCCGCTTTAGCCTAAAAATTAAGGTGGGCAATGCCCACCCTAACCTAATCTCTCTCTAGACTACCAAAGCTTCTAGAATCGTCTTATTGTAGATAATTCGCCCTACAGTAGTACGCACATACTGAGAAATTATCTCACCATCCTTCTCGCGGGTTTTGCGCTCCCGATAATATTTCCAGATGCTGCCATCGGGGAGAGTTTCCGTTTCCAGGACTTCCTCATCGGGTTTATTGGTTTTCACCTTTTCTCCAACGGGTAAACGCAACCACACGGAAGCGTGTAGATCCACCAATCCCTGATCGAAAGAGCGAATAGCGTCATCCATGCTGGCGAAATAACGACCTCCACCCTTTTGGGCCTTGGGATTTTCGGCCGTGAGATAATAACAACCCAAAACCATATCCTGAGAAGGGGCAACAATCGGGCGACCGGTCGCCGGTGAGAGAATATTATGACAGGCTAACATCAATAAGCGCGCTTCCGATTGTGCTTCCAGGGAGAGGGGAATATGTACGGCCATTTGATCTCCGTCAAAGTCAGCGTTAAAAGCGGGACAGACGAGGGGATGTAACTGAATCGCCCGGCCATCCACCAATATCGGTTCAAACGCTTGAATGCCCAAACGGTGCAGGGTAGGGGCGCGGTTTAACATCACCGGGTGTCCCGTGATCACTTCATCCAAGACGTGCCAAACGTTGACATCCCCCCGTTGGATCATTTTCTTGGCCGCCTTGATATTATTGACGATGCCTAATTTAATTAAACGATGGATAACGAAGGGTTGGAACAATTCGATCGCCATTTCCCGGGGTAAACCGCATTGATAGATCTTCAACTTCGGGCCGACAACGATAACCGAACGTCCCGAATAGTCAACCCGTTTACCGAGGAGATTTTGACGGAAACGCCCCTGTTTACCCTCGATAATATCCGATAAAGACTTCAGGGCGCGATTATTGGCTCCCACCACCGTGCGACCGCGACGACCGTTATCAATTAAAGCATCGACGGCCTCCTGTAACATCCGTTTTTCGTTGCGGACGATAATTTCGGGGGCGAGAATTTCTTGCAGACGGGATAAACGGTTATTGCGGTTAATCACCCGACGGTAGAGATCGTTCAGGTCAGAGGTGGCAAAACGGCCGCCGTCCAACTGCACCATCGGGCGTAAATCGGGGGGAATCACGGGAATTACGCTTAAAACCATCCATTCTGCCTGAGAACCCGTGGCGATAAAGTTATCGATTACCCGGAGACGTTTAATTAATTTTGCCCGTTTTTGCCCTTTACTTTCGACAATTTCCGTCCGCAGTCTTTCCGCTTCTTCTTCCAGGTTAATTTCCTGTAAGAGTCTTTGGATAGCCTCGGCCCCGATACCCACTTCAATACCGACTAATTCCGAATCCTCCGCGTAGATTTCTTCTTCGATCTCTAACCATTGATCTTCGCTGAGGAGTTGTTTATAACTAAGATTGCCCGCGTTACCCGGATCGAGAACCACATAGGCATTAAAATAGACGATTTGCTCCACGTCTCGCAGGGGCATATCGAGCAGGATACTGAGATAACTGGGAATACCTTTAAGATACCAAACGTGGGTGACGGGGGCGGCTAATTTGATAAAACCCATGCGATGACGACGTACCCGCGACTCGGTGACTTCTACCCCGCAACGTTCACAGACAATCCCCCGGTGACGGACGCGTTTGTATTTACCGCACCAACATTCCCAGTCTTTCGAGGGGCCAAAAATTTTCTCGCAGAATAACCCATCCATTTCCGGTTTGAGAGTCCGATAGTTGATCGTTTCTGGTTTGGTTACTTCTCCGACGACTTGACCGTTAGGTAGGGTTCTTTCTCCCCATTGCCGAATTCTCTCGGGGGACGCTAAACCGATTTTGACGTAATCAAATCTTTGATCTGTTGGAGTCTTCATTCTGAATTTTTTACTATGGGTAATGATCTGGGTTGACAACTATTGGGCAGAAACGACAGTTAACTCAGTCACTTTTTCTTCGGGTCAAACTGGCCCGACCGAGTCCGGGACATTACATTATACAATTTTTCTAGTTCGATCGACCATTAAGTGATATTTTCCCAGATGGTGATGCTGCCGTCGGCCGCCGCCGCCGCTAGGTGGCAATAATCGGGGCTGAGAACTAAACTGGAAATTGGCGATGATCGCTCATTGGTGGCGCTGAGAGTTGCGATCGCCTGTTGATAATTGGCTAACCAGATTTTAATCTCTCCGTCGGTTCCCCCCGTAAATAACCATTGACCCTCCTCTCCGAATACCAAGCTTGTCACCTGACCATTATGGGCATTGATCACCCGAATTGGCGCAAAATGACCGCTTTTCTCTCGATCGTATTGCCAGATTTTCACCGTACCATCCACACAACCGGCGGCAATAATCTGACCATCGGCAGCGATCGCAAGACTCTGCACCGAAGAAACGTTACCTGATAAGACGGCGATTTTTTCTCCCGATCCTAATTGCCAGAGGGTGACAGTGCCATCACCTCCAGCTGCGGCGATAAAATCTTGATTAGGAGCCACTGCTAGGGCATAAATTGCCCCCAGACTGTCATAGGAACTAAATTCTTCGGTTTCCTGCTCTAAATTCCACTGTTTTAGGGTTTGATCGTAACTACCACTAACCAAAAAATGCCAACGGGGGGCAAAATCTAGGCCGTGAATCGAACCGAGATGACCGAGGAAAATTTGATTTAATTCCAGATTATTGGCATCGCTGGCTAAAGTCCATAATTTAACGGTTTGATCGAATCCTCCCGTCGCTAGATGATAATCGCCGTTTCCGGTGACTGCTAGGGCTAAAATGCCCTGATCATGAGCTTCCACCGTATTAATCAGGGTTCCTCTCGCAAAATCCCAGATTTTTAGGGTACGATCCCAACTAACGCTAATTAAAAACCGTTGATCCTCGGTAATTGCGATCGCTGTGATCATTTCCCGATGGGCGGCCAGACGGCGATAATAGTGCCAATGGGGGATATCGACGGGGGTGGAAGTAGGAGTTAAATTAAGGGCGGGTAGGGTGATTTGTGGCTCATTTTCCGCTTTTGTGGCGGTAATATCTGCTGATTCTTCGTTAATCGGAAAAACCTCTCTGTGTAAGCGACCGTAGGATTTTTCCAGATGTTCGATGCGTTCGAGCAGCGCGTTACGGTTGATATATTGAATAATTTGATTGTAGGACTGTTCGAGGGCGAGAATATTCTCCTCTAATTCTGCGATCTCGCGTAGCGAGCGCGTTGCGACCGCACGGGCGTTATCGCTGGCCACCGCGGGACTCAGGGACTGTATTTGTGCTGATAAAGCTTCTTTTTCTTCTTCCCACTGATCCTGTAAATGACCGGTCATTTCAGTTAAGCGTTGACGTTGCAGGGTTCTTTCTCGGAGACGATTGAGAATATTTAACCCGAAAGTCACGACCAGGAGGAATAAAGGCAAAAACCCCGCACCCATGGACATAAGGGTAAGCAGGGTTAATCCTAGGGCGATATATTCCGCTAATTCTAGCCAATGGGGGCGATGGTCGGTCATTTTGCAGTTACCGGTAAAGGGATTTTGATCATCTCCTGATTTCAGACTCATGGTAACGCTAATTGCCGCCTTGGGATTGACTAAAATTAATTTTTAAGCAGGAATTAAGACTTTTTTCTTAGTTTCTATCGGTGCGGTTAAAGCGGATTCTAAATCGGCCTTCCCTAGTCTTGCTTCCAAAATTTTCAGCACTTCCCGTCCAAAATCATCGGGATTTTGTCGCCATGCTTGCAGACAAACTTCGCCAAAGAATGACCCCAAAGGTTCAGGATTCCAGAGCAGTTTTTTGGCTGTCCAGGGCATTAAACTCATGGGATCATAGTCGGGTTTAAGAATTTCTTTTTTGAGGGCGTATTCTTCTAGATGGGTGTGGGGTTGTAGTCCGATAAAAAAGATGGCTGGTTCCACTTTATCGACTCCAAAAATGTTTTCTAATTCCCGATGATAGGCGATGGTTTGACGAATAGTTTCCAGGGTTTCATCAATAACATTAAAGGAATAATTTACCGAAACCAGATCATTAAAACCGGCCGCTTTTAAGTCCCGACAATTTTGCAGAACTGTCCGCAAATTGTAGCCCATACGCATTTTGCGGACTAATTCCTGAGAACCACTGGTGATACCAATTTCAAAGTAGTTCATGCCTGTTTTTACCATTAAATCGCACAGTTTCGGGGTGAGATTATCGGCACGAATATAGGCAGCCCAACGTATATCTTTCATCCCAGCATCGAGGATTTTTTCTAATAGTTCTTCTACATCGTCGATAAATTTTCTGGCGGGGATAAATTGGGCATCGGTAAACCAGAAATTGCGAATGCCGCGGTCGTATAATTGGCGCATTTCCTTAACTACTTCATCGGCGGGATTAATGCGTACTTGTTTCCCTTCGACGACGGTATAGATGCAGTAGCAGCAGTTATGGGGACAGCCGCGCTTGGTTTGTACCCCGATATAAAAGTCGTTTTCTTGGAAATAGTAGGAAAATTCCAGCCAAATACTGGCGATGTAGTCGTAGTTACAAGCGGATTTTTCTAAGGGGGTGGGGGATTCGTGGATTAAACGCGGCCGGGGTGTGGTTTCTCCGACGACATAACAACGTTCATCGCTAAAGTCCCGGCCAGAGAGGAATTTTTCTAGCAGGGTTTCCCCTTCTCCCACTGATACAATTGTTCCTGTGGGCAGTTTGGTTTTTAGTTGTTCGTAGAAAACACTGACGGCACCACCCCCGACGATAACTCGCGCTTCGGGATGGTATTTTTTGGCCCGCTGCAACCCGCGGCGAATTAGTCCCTGATTGCGCCATAATTCACCGTAGTAGGCGGTTGTCACCTTTAAACCTCCTAAAGCACCTCGCAGCTTGATTAGGGGGTTTTTAGCGTAGTAAAATTCAAAGGCGTTTTGCAGGGGATTGCCACCGCGACCACCGACGGGAGCATATATTTGAATATCCCGCCAGGAGAATACTAGCAGGGTCGGCCGAAATTCGTCAACACAGCGATCGAGTGCCTGGTTAAAGTCTAAGGGGGGGACGGTACCAAGGTCAAAAATCCTTTGTTCGATGTCGGGGAATAGTTTATGAACGTGGTCGGAAAGGTAAACGACACCGATGGGGAAAATGGGGTTACAGGGGAGTCTAACGTAGAGGATGCGTTGTGCTTGCGGTTGAGTCATGAGATTTCTGAAGGGGACGGGGACGCATTCTGAGTAATCTTAATATAACTTAACTTTGTCCGGCTTGTCTGGGAAAAGGTTATAAGTAGGGTTTGCTGTTCCTAGGGTTAGGAGTCGGTCGTCAGTCCCGATGCAACAAGTTACACCGTCAAGCATGAAAATATTCTGATCCTAAATCCAGTTATTAAAAACTGATTATTTATTTCCCCTTTTGCATGAGTGTCTTTCCTGATATGTGGCCTAGACTCAAGGGGTTTAGTATTACTGGACTTCCCCGTTGACAAAAGGCCATAACCTATGCTGTAGGAGGGATTAAGAGAATTTCCAGCACCCCGTTACTGGGTACAAATCAAGGAAA
>NZ_JADBTF010000488.1:0-2708 GCF_020246295.1 Microcystis sp. M090S1
CGACTCAACTGCAACAACAGGCGTTAGATTTATTGGGAGTTTCCTTGATTTGTACCCAGTAACGGGGTGCTGGAAATTCTCTTAATCCCTCCTACAGCATAGGTTATGGCCTTTTGTCAACGGGGAAGTCCAGTGATAACTATATCGGAGCGCCAAAGGATGGATCGGCGTGGTTTCTCAAGAATGATAATCGTTCTCAGTCTCGTAAGTGTCTGCGCGGCGGTTCTTGGCGCAACAACCCTAATTTCTGTCGTTCTGCCATCCGCCTCAGGAACAACCCCGTCAGCGACAGCTTCATCATCGGTTTTCGGGTTGCGTGTGTCTCCCCAGGACTTTAACCCTTTGTTCTTTTGCTCTTTTGCCCTTTGTCTCCCGCCCTTAGGCGGGTCGATTTTACCCTTGTTTCAAGGCTCTGCCTTGAAACACAATATATAAGGCTCTGCCTTAAAGCAATATTCAGCCGTAGGTTGGGTTGAGGAACGAAACCCAACCCAATTATTTAAAAGTGTTGGGTTTCACTATCGTTCAGCCCAACCTACGATCTACTGATTATTTATTCCCCTTTTTGCATGAGTGCATGAGTAGAAAAGGGGTTTCTCGGAGAAACCGGTTTTCTGTGGGTTACTCAAGGGATTTAGGATAATATTGGTGCGTTACGTCGCGTATGTAATTAATGTAAATTAAATAATATTGTCGCGCTCCTAACGCACCCTACCTACTCATTTCCCTTGTTTCAAGGCTCTGCCTTAAAGCAATATTCAGGTAGAACCGGGGAACGAGATAATGCTCTCATTGACCAACTCAAACAAGGAGCGATCGCCGATCTCGGAAGGTGCGTTAATGTTATGTAATGCACCTCAACTAACCTATTTTAGCTAATCCTTGTAGTAAAATAAAACAGGACACTCGACTTAACCCTTAACCTTACAAAAGTCATCATGAATATTCAACTAAAACCCAATCAAGAACAATTTATCCAAAAACAGTTAAAAAGTGGCAGATTTGATAATTCAGAACAAGTCATAGATACCGCTTTTTACTTGCTAGAAATCCTCGATCAAGATTACTTACAATGGGTAGAAGAAACTCGTCAAAAAATTGACGTTGCCATAGCCGAATTAGATAATGGAGAGGGATTAGATGGAGAAAAAGTTATAAATGATATACTCGAAAAATTTAAAAAAGCGCAACAAAAATAATTATAAATCGTTATATTATTGCCCCTTCAGCCAGTCAAGATTTAAACAAGATTGCCGATTATTTTTTAGTAGTAAATATTGAAGCAGGTGAAAAACTATTCAGAAAATTTTACAAAAAGTGTCAACAATTAGTACAATTTCCCAAGTTAGGACGCAGCTATAGTCATATTAAACCATCCTTGAGAGGTTTACCTTTAGATGGATATATTATTTTCTATCGAGTAATTAATGAAACGGTGGAAATTTTAAGAATTGTTAATGGTCGTCAAGATTTAGATGCTTTATTCTCTGAGATCAAATAAAGGTTGAATGATGCAATCACCTGTAGGAGAAAAAGAACGCCTGAAAAAAGCACAGGAGATCGCAAAAGAGCAACAATAAATACCAAAAAGGAGATAAATAATTATGACAGAATATACTATTAGTTCGGGAAACATTTTTGAAGACTTAGGCTTTGCTAATGCAGAAGAAAAACTCGCTAAAGTCAAGCTGGCTTCAGTGATTTACGATCTGGTTACTGAACAGGGGTTAAGCGAGCAGGAGGTCAGTCAAATTTTGGGGGTTGACGAGGCTAAAATTTCTAACTTAAAAAATGGCAGATTGCAAAAATTTTCTCTTGAGCAGATGTTTGACTTTCTGGTAGCATTGGGTGGTAATGATTCGGTAGTAGTGGCGTAGCTTTCTTGCTTACCTGGTATGAATTGTGTAAAATATTTATTAATAAAAATAATTGGAACCCAATCAGTCTTTAAACCTCTAGCTTGATCATGACTTTTCTGATAAATATCTTTTTCTGGCTTCTGTCTGGCTTACTCAAATATCAGTCTAGCACCGAACAAAATACCCCCTTCACCTCTATTCCCCTGTCCTAATTGTGGTTCTCACCATACTATCAAGAATGGTTCTATTCATAATGGAAAACCCAAACGTCAATGTAAAGAGTGTGGTCGTCAGTTGGTGATCAATCCCACTAATAAAACTGTCTCTGACGAAACCAAACAATTAATTGATAAACTCTTACTCGAACGAATTTACTGACGAGGAATTGCTAGAGTAACAGGGGTAAGTTGGTCATGGTTACAAAACTATGTCAACAATAAACTGGCGGCTGTCCCCCGTCAAATAAAGGTTTCGGACAAACCAAAAGGTAAATTGGTTAGAGAATGTGATGAGATGTGGTCTTGGGTTTTTTCTAAGACGATAAAGGTTTATATTTGGCGGTTAATTGATAGAAAAACAAGGGAAATTATTGGTTGCTATGCGCGGAGATAGGAGTCGTCAATCAGCTAAAAAACTTTGGGGCCAGTTTACCCGGTGTTTACCGACAATGCGCGGTTGCTTACACAGACTTTTGGGAGTCCTATAAGACAGTAATTACTAGGAAACGTCATCGGGCAGTAGGTAAAGAAACTGGTCAAACTAATCCTATTGAAAGATTAAATAATACCTTTCGACAAAGGATTTCTCGGCTGGTGAGAGAGAGTCTATCTTTCTCTAAAAAAATGGAGA
>NZ_JADBTF010000489.1:0-6814 GCF_020246295.1 Microcystis sp. M090S1
TGACCCTTTTCCCTGTTTGGCTTCTCGCAAAGCTCGTCAGGATTATTATGGCAAAATTACCTTTTCTTTTATTCAGGAGTTTGAGGCTTTCACATAACAGTACTTGTCTTTGTATTGAAAAATGTGTCCGTCAGTCAGCTTGCTTGCTCTACGCTACTGCCTGTTTTAGTTAATTCTTCTGCTGTAAGACCTATAAGCTCACGAGGCTTAAGTTTATCTAAATCAACTCGATTAAAGTATTGAAGAATTTGAGAAATATGAGGACGATATTCTTTCACATACTGATTAATTTCATTCCAAAGTCCAGATATTTCTTGAGTAATTTGGTAGGGTGCAAAAGCACCTGTATCTTGTGGAATAAGGTTTGACCAATCAAACCGGCGAATAGGACGTGTTTGATTATTCACTTCTATATCATCAATCCGCATCGACCCATTCTCGATAGCCTCCAGTAAGTGACTTTTCCCCGCACCGTTTACCCCTGTAAGCACCACAAAATCAGGTAGCTCTAGCTCTGGGAAGGAAGTTATTGATTTGTGAATCTTTAGAAACGATAGCTTCATAAGTGTTTATCAACTACTCCGATAATTGGCGATCGCTAATTATTGCTAAACAGCATACAGAATAAGGGTTTTGAAGAAAAGCGGAAAGGAAGATAAGGAAATTATATCTTTACTGCCGAAATCTGAAAATACCCTAGCGATCGCTATCTTCCGGCGAACGCTTCGCGCACGCTTCGCGTGACCGAGCCACTTCTAAGACCTGTTCGAGAGATAATCCCAGAGAAGCGGCGATTTCCTTGGGATTAACCCCCGCTCGCAATAATAAGGGAACAGAAGCTAATTTTCCGGTGATTTCCCCTTCTTGACGACCTTCCTCTAGGGCCTCCTGAAACACACGCGTCTGTCTTAACTCGCTTAAACTAAACATAGCTTCTATCTCCTTTCGAGTAATCTGCGGCAACTTGTAAATCAAAATCGTCTCTATCAATTCTAAAAGTTCCTGTTGGCGATTTTCTACCCCCGTTTCCCTCACTCGCACGATTAACTCCCTTCCTTGGTTGATCACTTGCGCTTCGGGTAAGCTTACTAACTCTAGCGTCGCTAATCCGAGCGAATCTGGTGGAATATCAGCTAATTCCTCGAGATAAATCCTTTGTACTCTTTTTTCTTGTAATAGCTCTCTATATCGCTCTATATTCTCCTTTTCCACCCTTCGATTCGGATAGATCACCACCCCGCGCCAATTGTTTTTTAACCGCGTCTGTTTGAGATAGAGAAAAATTTCGGCGAAAAAACGCGCATAAAACTCCGGATCATTCTGAAACTGAACTTCGGTAAAATAAATTGGTAAATCTTGCCGTTCTGGTAGAAAGACTCCATCGATGCGAAAAGATAGTTGTTTCACCTCTACGGAGGAAAATCGATAGAAATTGGCTAATTCGCTGGGAAAGTCGATTAACTCAAACAGAAGATCGGGAAAGGTTTGAAAAAGTCGGTAGAAAATCGTGTCGGTTTTCATGAGTTCGGTCTATTCCGCTGGTGCATCACTGGGTTCTGGAGGAGTATTTTTGACTTTTTTGGGGTTAATTGCCTTAGTACTGCCAATAAAGAGCGATTTTAGCCAATTCCAGAGCTTTTTTAGTAAGGATAGCATCGAAGAAAAGCGTCAAGGAAGATAAAGAAATTATATCTCTGCTGGCGAAAGTCGTCCCTCTACCGGTTCAAATTCGTCCTCTAATAGCCAATTTTCCGCTTCCTCGTAACTCGCACCGGTGAATATCACCTGATAACCCTCAGAGGGATCGTAAACGCGATAGTTTTCTGAAGATTCAGCCAGTAAAAGCAAGACATAGGGAGGAGAGCAGCGGATCGATCCAAACCTCGGCAAAATTCCAATTATTATCAGCTAAGTTGGCTGCAGGGGATAACGTCCTAGGGGTTTTCTGTATCGATCTAATTTTTTCTAGAATGGGTAGAGAAGGAATTGCCATCGATCCATGATTCAGAGTATCTCGTCCTCTTGGTTTTCTCAGTATTCCTCGGCAGTTGCCGCAGGAATTTGCGCTATTTTAGTCTTTTTTGGTTGGTTATGCCTACACTTTAATCTGATCGGCCCGGCTTTTATCCTACTAGCGATCGCCTATGTGGTGGGAGGATACGAGAGTACCCAAGCAGGATTGACGACTTTATGGGAGGAAAAAGAACTGGATGTGGACCTCTTAATGATTGTAGCGGCCTTGGGGGCGGCGATTTTGGGACTCTGGGACAGTAATTACTATCTCATCATCGATGGAGCCGTTTTAATCCTGATTTTCGCCATTAGTGGTGCATTAGAACAGATTGCCATGGCGAAAACCGATCGCAATATTCGTTCTCTCATGGCTATGACTCCCGATACTGCCAGATTAATCACGGGAGACAGGGAAAAAGAGGTTCCTATCAAGCAATTACGGATCGGTGATACAGTTTTGGTCAAACCGGGTGAATTAATCCCCATTGACGGCATTATTATGGAGGGAAACAGTCCCATTAATCAAGCGCCAATTACCGGAGAATCGCTTCCCGTGGATAAAACCATCGGGGAAGAAGTCTTTGCGGGAACTCTCAACGGTGCGGGAGTGCTACGTTTAAAGGTGGAAACTCCCCCCGAAAGTCGCTTAATTGAGAGGGTGATTCGTTTGGTAGAAAAAGCGCAAAATGAATCCCCTCCCTCCCAACAGTTTATCGAAGGTTTCGAGCGGGGTTATGCGAAAATTATCGTGATTTTGGGCTTAATTTTCGGGATTTTACCGCCTTTTTTCTGGGGTTGGACCTGGGAAACCACTATCTATCGAGCCTTAATTTTTCTCGTGGTGGCTTCTCCCTGTGCTTTAATGGCCTCAATTATGCCAGCTTTGTTATCGGGTATCGCTAACGGGGCAAAACAGGGGATTTTATTCAAAAATGGCGCAAGATTGGAGATGATCGGCCGCATACGAGCGATCGCTTTTGATAAAACCGGCACTCTCACCCTTGGTAAGTTGCAAGTGGTGGAAATTATCCCCATCCATGCAGTTAGCGAAAATGAGGTGTTAGCGGTGGCTGCATCCCTAGAATCCTGTTCCGAACATCCCATCGGATCCGCTATTACCGCCACAGCCAGGGAACGTGGTATAAATTTCTTCAGTGCTAATCAGGTGCAAGCGGTATCGGGACGGGGTATCACGGGAAAAATTGCCGATAAGTCGGTATCTGTGGGCAATTTTGCCTATATTCGTGACCATATTTCCGATCTTGACCAGAATATTTTAGCTATCCGCGAACGTTTACAAAAAGAAGGTAAAACCCTCGTCTGGGTAGTACAAGAGAATCAGATAATCGGTGCGATCGCTGTGGCCGATACCCTTCGTGAATCGGCAGTTAATCTGGTGAAGCAGCTAAAAAAGATCGGTATCGAACATATCGTTTTAATTACGGGTGATAATCAACAAAGTGCCGATAAAGTCGCTGAAAAACTCGGCATTGAGGAGGTTTACGCTGATTTACTGCCCGAAGATAAGTTAACCGTTATCCAAAATCTGCAAGAAAAATATCACACTGTCGCTATGGTGGGAGATGGCATTAATGACGCACCCGCTTTAGCTATGGCTAATGTGGGGATTGCCATGGGAAAAGCTGGTAGTGATGTCGCCTTGGAAACGGCCGATATTATCCTCATGTCCGATAATTTAGCCAAAATTCCCAGCGCAATTAACCTTGGTCGTCGTGCCAATCGCATTGTTAAACAGAATATCACTTTCGCCCTCGCGTTTATCGGCATATTGCTAATAGCCAATTTTGCCGGTGATATAACTTTACCTCTTGGTGTCATCGGTCATGAAGGATCGACGGTATTAGTGACTCTAAGCGGTTTAAGATTGTTCAAATAGGGATAAAAATACAGAGAACTATGGGCGAAATCCAGGCAATCCGAGGCACAAAAGATATTTTACCGGCGGAGGTCGGTTACTGGCAGTGGTTAGAGGAAACTGCTGGCAGAATTTTAGGGACTGCGCTGTATCAAGAGATACGAACTCCCATTTTTGAACAGACGCAACTTTTTGAACGGGGTATCGGGGAAGCGACGGACGTGGTGGGTAAAGAAATGTACACTTTCTTTGATCGCGGTCAACGTTCCCTGACTTTGCGACCGGAGGGAACGGCTGGGGTCGTTCGCGCCTACATTGAACACAAATTACAGGCTGCCGGAGGAGTACAAAGACTCTGGTATCAGGGGCCGATGTTTCGTTATGAACGTCCGCAAGCGGGTAGGCAGCGACAGTTTCATCAAATCGGGGTCGAATTGTTGGGAAGTGATGACCCTAGGGCGGATGTGGAAGTAATTACCCTTGCCAGCGAGATATTAAAAGCTGTAGGGCTAGAAAACCTAAAATTAGACCTTAATTCCCTGGGAAATGCCCAAGATAGGCAAAATTATCGTCAGGCCTTGCTAGATTATTTGACTCCCTACAAAGCTGATTTAGACGCGGATTCTCAACAGAGATTAGAAAAAAATCCCCTGCGAATTTTGGATAGTAAGGACGAGAAAACAAAAATTATCTGTGAGAATGCCCCCAGTATTCTTGAACATCTCGGCAGTGATTCTCAAAAGCATTTTGAACGGGTGCAATCTTTACTAACCGATTTGGGAGTTATCTATAATCTTAATCCCTGTTTAGTGCGAGGATTGGACTATTACACCCATACGGCCTTTGAAATTCAGTCCGATGATTTAGGCGCTCAAGCCACGGTTTGCGGTGGTGGTCGTTATGATGGTTTAATAGCTCAATTAGGCGGTCCAGACACGCCGGCAGTGGGTTGGGCGATCGGTTTAGAACGTCTGATTATATTATTACAACAAAAGCAATCTTTATCTTTTTTGGTTCCCGATTTTTATCTCGTCTCCAAAGGAGAAAAAGCTGAGGCCCGCAGTGTGGTATTAGCGCAGCAATTACGCGGATTGGGGTTTAGCGTCGAGTTAGACTTAAGCGGCAGCGCTTTCGGGAAACAATTTAAACGGGCCGATCGAGCTAAGGCGGTGGGCTGTATAATTTTGGGGGATGCTGAGGCTGAAAATGGCACGGTACAACTGAAATGGATGGCCACCCAAGAACAAATTAGTCTAACCCAAGCGGATTTATTGACACAAGCAAGGGAATTAAAAGCGCAAATCTCCCGGCACAAATCCTAAGTTTTAGCGTCAAGGGCAAACATTAGGCTCTCTTATTCTTTGTGTCCTTTGTGGTTAGTTCCACTCGCTGGGTGCATCTCATTTTTGTAAATCTACCAATTGGGATTTTTACGGGGAAACCCTCTGCTAAAATCGGACGTTGTTTCTGATTTTACCACTCAATCCAGGCTTTTGGGGGGTTCTACCCCCCAAACCCCCCGTTGGGGGCGTGGCGCCGCCCCCAAACCCCCCGCGCATTAGTTTTTCGGTGGGATGCTTACAGGCAGCTGCTGATACATTTGTCATCATCTAAGAGTCACTGATAATTGCTGATTGTCGGTATTCCTGCAAATGTGAGATGCAGCCCACTCGCTCGCTGGCGGGACTGTATCCTAGAATACATTTTACCCACCAAACCTAAGAGGCCAAACATTAGGCCTAGGCTAAGATTATGGAATTTATACTGCAAAAACAAGGGGAGAATCACGGAAGCACAATTTCTACTAATTCCCTAGAAATTGTCTCGGGAAACTATCGTCTCTTGGCCCGTCTGGATTCTCCTTTTGTCAATATCGAAGTGCGTATCGATTACGAATCTCCGGACAGTAGTGAAAGATATACTCATTATTATCGATCGGATGCTGGGGGTTGGCTGGAAATTTTTTCCTATCGAGATTTAGGAATAGGTAGCTGGAAAATTCGCTGTTATGGGGATATTCTGGCAGAATTAGGGGGGCAAGGTTGGCAAGAAACGTTAACTTTAATTGTTACTCCTGTTAAGATCAATTATCTGGCTCAATTAGAACAGTTAATTAAGACCGAAATTGAACCTTTATTAGCACTAGAATACTCTCCAGAGATGGTAAGATTAGAATTTGCCGATTTAACCAATAATTCCGCCTTTGTTTTTGATTTATGCCTACCAGAGGAAACAATGATAGCTAGAGAAGGGGTAACTCTAGAACTGCCGGAACCTGCTAATATGAAAAAGAGCCTTCAAAGTTTATCTAATCGCAATTCTGCACCCCTACCCCCGAAAATATCCGGTTCTAATTCTCGCCGAAAATCCCCGCAACTGCCCCCAATTCCTAAAAATAAATAGGGTTTGCTGAATAAATGTGAAATATAGACGAGGTAAGGGTTTTATACTAAATCCGTTGAGTAACGCACAGAAAACGGGTTTCTCGGAGAAACCCGTTTTCTACCTACTCATGCACTTATGCAAAAAGGGGAATAAATAATCAGTCTTTAATAACTGGATTTAGTATAAGAGTGCAATCCCTGCAAAAAAGAAATAGTTTAGCGAGTTAAAAAAGGAGTATAAGCATGGTTCGCATACCTACCCATAGAAGACCCACCCATCCGGGCCAGATGCTGAAAGAGGAATTTTTGCGGCCGATGGGAATCACACAACGTCAACTTGCGGACGCAATCGGAGTTCCCTACCGGCAAATTAACGAAATCGTCAACGGTCGTCGGGGGATTACCGAAATTTTGGGTTAAAGCCCCGTCCTTTTAGGACGGCTTTTTAAACTATATCTTGTTAACTTAACTTTTATTGTGCTATACTGATTTTGTCTAAGTCCCCCCTGCGTAAAATGTTTGTCTTAGAGTTTAAAGTTAA
>NZ_JADBTF010000049.1:0-3473 GCF_020246295.1 Microcystis sp. M090S1
CAGATTTAAGTGCATTTGGGAAGCTCTCAATCAAGCTAAAAGCCCTTTCCTGTAAGGTTTTTAGCTTTATTCAGCAGACCCTATATAATAGACAAAACTTATCCGTTAGGTATTACCTTAATAAATTGAAAAAGTAGGTTAAGTAACGCATCCTACCACAAGAGCCGCCCTGCTGGTGATTTCAGAAGACCTAGTAAGAGCCAGAGGCTTTTCAGAAGACGAGCTATTTCTAGAAATTGTGCTTATACTAAATCCGGTTATTAAAGACTGATTATTTAGGGCTTGCTGAATAATGGTAAAACCCTTTTAAAATAAGGCTTTTGACCTGTTAAAATCCGATGTTCATGCTGCGAAAATCGGATTGGGACCATCAAAAACCTGGCATTATCCTTCTTATAGTACATAAGTTGGTACAAAAAAAGAGAGGGCAACAAAGCCTGAAACTCCCGACTCCTGACGACCGACTCCTGACGACCGACTCCTAACCCCACCAACAAACTTTTTCAGCAAACCCTATTTATTCTCCCTTTTGCATGAGTGCCTCTTGCATGAGTGCCTGTCCTCATAAGTAGCCTATACTCAACGGATTTAGTATTACTTTCTCTCAGATTAACTCCTCTTAGTTCAACCTGCTAAAAATAATAGTCAGGGATTTTTGTCTGTTATAATTTATACAAAATAACCTGCGATTACCCTGCTTATTCTCGTCGGCGAATGGTAAATTGACTGACTGTTATACTGATACTAAATCCTATTTAAAAGCGATAGGAGACTGGGGAACGACGGAACAGCAGCCGGTCGTCGAGAGATGATGTCAAATCCCGTCATACTTTATCTTTATTTCTGACCAGCTGCCTAGACAAATCAGAAAGTAAAAGTCGTGCGGATAGTGCCGATAACTAAGGTGGAATTGTTGTTATTCGAGTTAGGAGAAGTAATCACGATTACCCCTGGAGTAAGGGCAATATTATCGGTGAGCTTCCACTCATAAAATCCTTCGATATGAAAGGAAGTATCGGGATCATTAGTGGAACTGCCATCATTTAATCTAATACTAGAACTAGATACCCAAGGCTGCATACCAACAATAATACCAGCCGTATTTCCTTCCTTAAATAAATCAGGAAAAGCCAAAGTTATCGCCCAATTCCAGATATCTAAATCCCCGCGTTCTAGTTGTCCATCTAAGGTGCTAAGGGTGATAGCTTTTGTGTAACCCCCCCAACCACCGAGGACAAAACCATCGACAATTCGCCAACTAAATTGTAAACCCAAACTATTATTAATGGTCGGGACAGCCTCCCCGAATAGTTCTTCGGTGAAAAATCGGAAATTCGAGCGCTGACTTCCCGTCCCCGTGTCTAATTGGTTATAACCATGAAAGTAGGATAAAGCAATGCCAAAATTCTCGTTTGGAACATAACCCAGCTGCCCTAGGGCAGTATAGGAACCGTTAAATAAACCCGCTCCCGGGTTAGGATCGTTAGCATCCCCGGCAAGATAACCGGCGCTGAACTGGAAAGCCCCATAATTACCCTGTAAACCGAGTCCAGTTTGTCCGGGGGCAAAATAAAGGGGATTGCGGGTACCAAAATCGGAAAGCGCCCCACTAGCACCATCTCCATCCAAAAAGTTGAGGGTATTGGTAAAGTCATCTTTAGCACCTCCCGTCGCTTCTAACCAGAGGTGGATATTTTCCGTTACGGGGAAACTGTAGTTTAAAACTTCTAGCAATAAATCATTGCCGTCGGGTTGGGTAAAGGCTAAGGTACTTTGAAAAGTTCCGGTGGTATCGGCTAAATCGGCAATATTTCCCGTTGCTAGACGGGTATAGAGTAAATCTTTGCCTGTGAAGCTAGTATTTAATTCTAAACGGGCCCGATAACCAAAAGCTGGTACTTGGGGAATCCCTTCACCACCGTTTTTTTCTCCTGTGGCTACCCCATATAATGCCATCACCACTTCCCCGGTTAATTTAGTAGTGGTGGAAAATTGATTATTTTCCAGAAAAGCGACTCGATTTTCTAAGTTATTAACCCTAGCCCCTAAGGCCGCTAATTCTGTCTCGAATTCCCTGACTAATCGCTTGATTCTGTCTAGATCTTCTTTTAATACCGCTACTCCTTCTTGAATCAATCTTTCTAGGGTATTTAAGCAGGAATTCAACCCGGCGGCAAATTCCCAACGAGTTAAAGCGCGTTCACCGCGAAAAGTACGGTCAGGATAACCTACTATACAACCATACCTCTCCACGAGACTTCTTAAGGCCTCAAAAGCCCAGGCGGTGGGAGAAACATCCCGCAATTGATTCACCGTCGTCACCTGTGCCATGGGGTTACTAGAGAGGTTTTCGAGACTATTAGCCAGTACCGGACCAGAAAAACCCAGTAATATGGCTGCTGTTAGGAAATTTTGCTTGATTTTCATTGCTGTCTCTCACACCTATAAGAATGATTATTGTTCTCAGTATAATCAGGTTAGCAAACTTTTTTCAGTCTGGCACTGTTGCAAATATTTTTCAAGTGTTACTCCAGATAAAATCTGAATTGTCTAGCATTTCTTGGTTCAAATAAATCTTAAATGATAATAAAAGCAATAAGTAAATAATTTTATTGTTCCTAAGAACAAGATAGAGACGCTGCTGACAGCATCTCTAAATGATTATTTTTGGTTCAATTGAGGGGAAAAAACGAAGTGACTAGCGCAATTCAGCGTTAAACTCGTTAAAAGAGCGTCTTTTTAACTCTAGCGATTGCGTTCGAGGCAAAAGCTCAAAAACCTTTCTTAAGACATCATCCACATCTTCATATTTAACATTGCCCAAACCATCATAAACCACTTTACCTTGTTGGTCTAAAACCACCGTTTGGGGAACCCCACCGCGATAATAGTAACCCGGTTCATCGGGACGATAGGAAGACTTTAACGGGATAGAATCGACAGTAACGGGGATAATACTGGCGGCGCGACCGTAAAACTCTTGAAAACGGGAGACAATCGCCGCAAATTGCTTACAATCACTACTATCATCCAAATAATAGACAATAATAGCCGGAATTTTCCGTTGAAAAGTTTCCGCTAAATTTAAACGCGGTGGTACGAGGGAACCATTACCCGCATAGACCACAAAAATATTACCATCAAGGCGATCGTCATCGATCCCCGCATAGGCGCTAGGGGTTAGCCAAGGAGACAAACTTGTCAGAGCAACAATAAGAAAGACAAGACAGATCCGAAGACGCAGCCGATAACGAGATTTCATGATCAACAGGGTTAAAATATTAAGACAATTTTTAGTTTGACATACCCCACGCCGTAAACGGACGTGGATTCTTCTAGCATCACTGCTGAGAATTTCTGGCTCAACGAGTCCACTTGAATTAGATTCCTGGCGAAATCCCACCCAGAGGTGGTTCTTTCCTCAGACTTTCGCGACTTTACAGAAGCCTGTTTTCGGGGCCCCCTACGATACA
>NZ_JADBTF010000490.1:0-11331 GCF_020246295.1 Microcystis sp. M090S1
AGGGGCGAAGCATTCGGATAGGAAATCTACGGTTTCAGCGATAGGTTATGCCCGAATGCTTCGCCCCTACAGGACGCGGGCCGATGAAGATGTAAGGTTTTGAAACATGATTCTCTCAAAATCTTGCACCTGTGGGAGCGAAAAAAGACCCTAAGACCCTTACCTAGTCTATATTTCACATTTATTCAGCCAGCCCTATTTAGGGTTTGCGGCAAAAAGTTTGTTGGTGGGGTTAGGAGTCGGTCGTCAGTAGCCGGTCGTCAGTATTCAGGAGTTTCAGGCTTTGTTGCCCTCTTTTTTTGTACCAGTTTATGTACTAAAAGAAGGATGATGCCAGGTTTTTGATTGCACTAACATCGGATTTTAACAGGTCAAAAGCCTTATTTTAAAAGGGTTTTACCATTATTCAGCCAACCCTAATTACCCTCTTGGGATGTGATGATTCTGCCTTGGAAATAAATGGTACTTTATTTTTTTGCAAGTTCCTTACTGCGACCGACGATCGCCCAGAGATAGCTAATTGCTAAGGCCAAAAACGCGAGGGAAATACTTTCTTTGACGATAAAAATACCCAGACCGATCAGCACACAGGGAACGAAGGTACTTCCCTGACTGGTTAGAATAGTGGCGATGGTCGGCACGCTGGTCAACCCGTAGGCGAACGCAAAGCGCTCGCTACGCGAGAACGCACACCAAACCCCCACCAGAATCAAAAACACGCTGACGATAACGATCAGACTTGTTACGCTACTACTGGCGAAAAGGGGAACGTAAATGCCGATATTATCGCTGCCGTTGGCGACGGTCAACGCAGCCACGCTATAGGTGCGCGGGTCAAACCAACGGCCGAGGGGGGAATGTTTCGCACCCTCTAGGTTGACTTCGACATTCTCCGGCTCTTCCTCCTTCTCCTCTTCTTTGAGAAGGGAAAAGATGCCGAGAATCACAGGAACGAGGCCTAGATAGCGAATCCATTGAGTAGGGATGAGAAAGCAACCGAAAAATCCCGCTAAACTGGCAATAACAAGCAGACTAAAGCCGATATACTGACCGATGACGATATCGCGATGACGGAAGAGTTTCCCAGTTTGGCTGAAGAGAATCGTCAGGATCAATATATCGTCGAGGTTGGTGGCGACGAATGCCGCTACACCGGTAGATATCGCAATCACAATCTCGATCATCGTTTTTTTCCTTAAGATGGCCGTCGGGTTTTTCCGTTCGTTAAACCTTAACCATGGCAGGGGAAACCGAAATATTCGGCGTTCGGCTTTTCCTTCAAAGGTTCTGGAACGGGAGAATTTTACTACCTATCCCGATCGAGAAACTGTATTTCGCACGACCGATCGCCCTAGGCCGCTGCGGGATGGAAAAAGAAAGCGAGGGCGATCACCGCGTAGGTCGCGACGAGTAATATACCCTCTAGCCAGTTCGAGCGACCGTCGTTACTGATCGAGTTAGTCAGCCACACCGCGACGGCGACGGCGACCAATTCAAACGGATCAAAATCGAGAGCCATCGGCTGACCGAGGAAATAACCCGCGATTACGAGAACCGGCGCGACAAAAAGTGCGATTTGCAGACTCGAACCCACCGTCACGGAAACCGCCAGATCCATTTTGTCTTTTAAGGCGACCCTAACCGCGGTGGCGTGTTCGGCCGCGTTGCCGATAATTGGCAGCAGGATCACCCCCGTGAAAAGGGTCGTTAATCCTAATTTATGCGTGGCTTCCTCTAGGGTATTAACTAACAATTCCGATTCGACCGCCACACCGAGCGTCACGAGCAGTAATATCCCCACCCAGAGCCAGAGATTCGGCTTTTTTACGCTTACCGCTTCCCCCGACTCTTGATCGAGATCTGCGTCCCCCACCTCGTAAAGATAGGTATGGGTCTTCATCGAAAACAGCAGACTCAGACCATACACAAAAATTAATACCGCCGCCACCGTTACCGAGAGACGCTGTAGGACGCTCTCCTCGATTGCGGCGGAGGTGTATTGAACGGTCGTGGGTAGGAGGATCGCTGCCACGGCGAGATTCATCGACGAGGAATTTAAACGGGCGGTCACGGGCTGGAATTTCTGTTCTTTATAGCGTAAGCCGCCGAAAAACATCGACAAGCCCGTTACCAGCAGCAGATTCCCGATAATTGAACCAGTAATCGTCGCTTTCACCACCTCGATCAAACCTTCTTCGAGGGCGGCGTAGGCGAGAATTAATTCGGTGGCGTTGCCGAAGGTGGCGTTCATTAAACCGCCAAGATTGGGACCGACCACGACGGCGATTTCCTCGGTCGCTTTTCCCATGTAAGCGGCCAGGGGAACAATCGCTAGACAGGCACTCAGGAAAACGATCGTCACGTCCCAACGCAGGAAATTCCAGGCGATCGAGATCGGGACAAAAACCAACAAAATAGCGAAAATCCAGTCCTTTCTATTCATAGCAATGGGTGTCTCGGCATAAAACCGCGCACGGTTGTGAAAAACAGACTATCGGCTTTTTTTCTGTTTCAATTACCCAAATCGCCCGCTAATATACTCCCGGGCCTCGTCGGTTTGCGGATTACCGAACATAACTTCCGTGGGGCTGAATTCGACTAATTTTCCCCGGCGTTTCCCGGACCGATCGGTTTCGGTGTTAAAAAACGCCGTCCAGTCGGCGATCCGCGATGCCTGCTGCATATTGTGGGTGACGGTGATGATCGTGTAACTTTCCTTCAGTTGTAGGCACAATTCCTCCACCTGACGGGTAGAGATGGGATCGAGGGCCGAACAGGGTTCATCCATCAATAAAACATCCGGCTTCATCGCAATCGCACGGGCGATACAGAGACGCTGTTGTTGTCCCCCCGATAGTGCCGTTCCTTTTTCTTTCAGTTTGTCCTTTACTTCCTCCCAGATCGCCGCCTGCCGCAGGGAATACTCGACCAATTCCTCAAGATTTCCCTGATAACCGTTGGTTCGGGGTGCGTAGGCGATATTCTCGTAAATGCTCTTGGGAAAAGGGTTCGGACGTTGGAAAACCATCCCCACCTGTCGCCGTAACTTGACCGCGTTGACCTGCGGATCGTAAATATTCTGATTTCGGTAAAGTAGTTTTCCCTCCACCTTGGCGCCGGGGATCAGATCATTCATTCGGTTAAAGCAGCGCAAAAGGGTACTTTTCCCGCAACCGGACGGCCCGATAAAGGCGATGATTTTTCGCGCGGGAATTTTAATATGAACGTCCACAAGAGAGAGAAACCCGTTATAAAAAACTTTGACTCCTTCTGCGTCGAAAACACTGTGATCTGGGTTAAGGTGGGTAGTCATGGCAAAAATTCTCCTGATCGTTTATTAAAGATCGATGGTTTTTTTAGAGGGGAGGGTTTGCAAACCCTCCCGTACTGGAGAAGTGGGGAGTGCAGGAGTAGGGAAGGTTATGTATCTACCCCCTTGCCCGCTGCCTTCCCTAATTCAGTGTCGAATAACGTTGACGTAGATAGATGGCGATGGCGTTGAGGGCGAGAATTAACAGGATCAGAACGATAATCGCGGCCGCCGCCGCATTGGCGAAACCGGGTTCGGGACGGGTGATATAGCTGAAAATTTGAATCGGTAGTGCCATAAAGCGTTCGAATAAACCAGGATCGAAAGTGAGGAAACTAACCGCGCCGACGACCATTAAAGAAGCCGCGTCCCCGATCGCCCGCGACACGGAGATAATCACCCCCGTGAGAATCCCCGGCACCGCGTAGGGTAAAACATGGTGTTGGATCGTCTGCCATTTGGTACTGCCTAGACCGTAGGAGGCTTGGCGTAGGGAATCGGGAACCGCCCGGATCGCCTCCCGCGCCGTGACGATAATCACCGGCAGCGAGAGAAGCGCAAGGGTTAACGCGCCGGAAATCAGCGTCGGGCCAAAATTGAGCAGATAGTTAAAAACCGCTAATCCTAATAAGCCGTAGACGATCGAGGGAACCCCGGCCAGATTGCCGATATTCACCTCGATCAGTGCCGTCCACCAAGTTTTCGGGGCGTATTCCTCTAGATACAAAGCCGACCCGACCCCGATCGGCACCGCCACGAGAAGCACGATAATTCCCAGATAGAAACTACCGATGATCGCCGGACGGATACCGCCCCTTTCCGGGAAACGGGAAGGCGTTTCCGTGAGGAATCCGGGGGTTAAGAGTCGTCCGAGTCCATCGTGGGCGATATTCAACACCAACAGCGCCAGAACGAACAAACCGATCAGTAAACCGAAGAGGAAAAGATACTCGCAGAATTTGCCGATCGCCTCGCGGCGTTCGAGATGGTCGATAAATTCAACGGTATCGGATTTGACAGAGGATTTAACCATGGGAAATCAATCGTATTTTTCTTTAAAACGGTGGGATATCCAGTAACTGGCTAGATTCAGCACCAGCGTGATCAGAAAAAGCACTGCGCCGACCGCGTAGAGGGTTTTAAAACTGAGACTGCCGCGGGGCGCATCTCCCCCGGAAATCTCGGCCATAAAAGCGGTCATCGTGGCGATCGACTCGAAGGGATTGAGGGTAAGCCGGGGTTGCGAGCCGGCGGCGATCAACACCGTCATCGTTTCCCCCACCGCCCGGGACATTCCCAGAATAATCGAGGCCATGATCCCGGAGAGGGCGGCGGGGAGAACCACTTTAAAAATCGTTTCCAGCTTGGTAATTCCTAGCGCGTAGGAACCCTCGCGCAGGGAACGGGGAACCGCTCGGATCGCGTCTAAACTAATCGATCCCACCGTGGGAGTGATCATGATCCCCATCATTAACCCGGCGCTGAGGGCGTTAAAAATCTCGACGGGGAAAAGATTCCGCAAAGTGGGCGTGACCACCAGTAGGGCGAAGTAAGCTAAACGGCGCTTAACCTGCATGATCCAACAGCTATAACCCTTTTGGAGTCTATATCGGTGATCCGAAGTAAAAGCCGTTTAGCTTACCCGTACACCACCGTGGGAATCCCGGCGAGAAGTTCCACCGCGGGGCGTAAAATCGCCGCTAGGTTCGGTTTTGCGTATTCGGCGAGGTAGATCGCGGAAGATAGGCCTAAAGGAACCGCGACGGACATAGCGATGGCTGTGGTTAAAAATGTCCCGTTAATTAGCGGCCAGATGCCGAAATGAGGGGTGGCGAACAGTGGAGTCCAACGGGTATCGAGAAAGAATTGGGCGAAAGATACCTCTTGAAAAAATCCCCAGGTTTCGCTAAAAATAATCGCCACGATGCCGATCGTCGTCGCCACGGAAACGAAAGCGCAAGCGAAGAGAATGACCGCGATCATCTTCTCTTGAATATCGTCGCCGGGGTGCTTGAGGAGCGAATTATCTGCCGGCAAAAAAGAATTATCGAAAGAACTCGGGGTTAAGGTCATGGTTTGACAAAATTCCTTTTTTAGATAAAGTTCGTGATCGGTTCTCCCGGTTTAGCTTTGCCGAATTTCGATCCCGTTTCCCCGCGCTCGAATTTCCGCAGGGTTTTGACGTAGGCCTCATCTGGTAAAGCGACGTAACCCACGCCATCGACCCATTTCCAGGAATTTTCTAAATAGAAGCGCACGAATTTTTCTAGGGATGGATTCGTTTTTAAATTATTCTTGTTGACGTAGATAAACAGGGGACGGGAAAGGGGATTATAGACATTGCGGAGAACGTTATCGATGGGGACCGGTTTGACGCATTTTCCTTCATTATTTTCGATCGCCACCAAGTTCAATCGATCTTGGTTCTGCATATAGAAAGAGATGCCTAAATACGCAAGCGCGGATGGATTGCCGATCACCCCCTGCACGAGCGCGTTTTGATTGCGGTTCGGGGTGAAATCGGTACGGCTATTTCTCCGTTTTCCCGTAATCGCTTGGGTGAAATAATCGAAGGTTCCCGTATCGGAAGGCGGGGCGAAAAGTAATAATCTCTCGTCGGGAAATTTGGGATTAATCTGTTTCCAACTGGTAATCCTGCCCTCCGCTTTCGTGTTCCACATTTTATCGAGTTCTTTAATCGTTAAACACTTGGCGAATTGATTTTTTTTATTGACGATCACCGCCAATCCGTCGATCGCCATCGGTAATTCCAGAAATTCCACACCGTTTTCCCGACATTTCTCGATCTCTTCTTTCCGGATCACCCGCGATGCCCCGGCAATGTCGAGATTTCCGGCGCAGAACTTACTAAAACCGCCCCCGGTTCCACTGGTGGCGACGCTTACCCGCGCTTCGGGATGGATTCTCTGATATTCTTCGGCAACGGCGAGGGAGAGGGCGAAACCCACCGCACCACCGTCGATCGAGACTGGCGCTTCTTTCTCGGCCGAGTCGGCCGGGCGACCGCAACCGGCGATCAAATTACTGGCCATCAGAAGGGAGATTAGGAAAAAATAATGAGAGAATTTCATAGATTAAAGCGGGAAAAATGTTAGGAAGCCGACTGGTTCTTAATTTGCTCGAAGATGCCTTTATCGGCGAGAAATTCTGTTTGGATCAACGTCCAGCCGCCGAGATCTTGGGCGTTGAAAAGAGTTTCGATCGGCGGGAATTGTAATCCTTCATCCTTGGCCACGAAGGGATTGACCGAGCGATAGCCTAATTTGGCCAATTCCTGTTGTGCCGGCTCGGAATAGAGGAAATTCACAAAGGCCTCGGCCACCTCTCGCGTGCCGTGTTTATCGACATTTCTATCCACCACCGCCACGGGATTATCGATCGAGATATTGACCGGGGGGACTAAGTAATTGGTATCTGGTTGATTTCTTGCCGCTAGAATTACCTCGTTTTCGTAGGTGACTAAAACATCCCCCTTTCCTTCTTGGAAAAAGGCATTGCTGGCTTCCCGCGCGTCCCTGGCTAGGGTGGGAATCTTTTGATAGACCTGGCGGACAAAATCCCATGCCTGTTCCGGTTCGCCCCCCGTTTGCGTCACCGAACCCCAGAGGGCTAATAACTGCCAAATAGCGATCCCGGAAGTTTTCGGATCGGCGGATAGAACCGTAACGTCCTCTCTAGCCAGATCCGCCCAAGATTGAATCTTTTTCGGATTTCCCGCCCGCGTGACGATCGCCGCCACCGAGTGACTCACCACCCCCCTTCTCGGAACCCGATCTTCCCAACCGCGATTAATCAGGCCGGCTTGAGATATCCGCATCACGTCGAGGGGAAGGGCGAGATGTACCACGTCCGCCTCTTGTTTCCCGGCGATCACGTCATCGGCCTGGGCCAGGGAGCCGCCGTAACTGCGCTCGAAAATGACTTTTTGGTTTCTCTCTTTCCGCCATTTCTCGACGAATTTCGGGATAATCTGGTCGTGGGCGGCTTTCGTGACCGAGAAGGAAACGAGATTTAATTTCACCTCCGGTTTCGAGGCGATTCCCCCGCAGGAGGCGAGGGCGAGACTTGCCAACAGTCCCACTAACAGGAAGGAAAGGAAGCTCCTCCCCGATAAGGAACGAAAGGGACGAAACAGCGATCGAATTGACAACAGTGATACATTCATCGGGATTTTCTCGATAAGGTTGATCTAAACCAACTAATTTTTATTCTCTCTTCCTGACTTCTGACTCCCGTGGGAGCCGGAGATTGGCGATTTTTACGGGGGCCTAATTTACCCGGTGGGAATCAACAGGCGATAGGAGCCGTTATCGAGAATAATCCGTAGGCCCAACCACATCAGCACAAAAGGGAAAAGCTTACTCGCATAACGGCTGAGGACAACCGCGATCCCCGGTTGGCGGGTTAGATTATAGGAGAGAAATAACCAAGTACAGACGATTAGATAGCAGATCGGGATGATTACGGCTAACTGCGCCACGGTACTATTGGCGAATAGGGGAATGTAGATACCGAGATTATTGCCGCCATTGGATATCGTGACCGCGGAAACTTTATAGGTTTGGCGATCTCTGAGGACTTGACCGAGGGATAGTCTGCGGGAGGCGAATCCGTGAAATCGGGCGTTTCTTCGCAAATTCACCTTGCGATCTGCGGTTTCCCTCTCGTTATCGCGATTTAACGTCAGTAAATTTCTCACACCGATGAGGATCGGCAAGATTCCGAGAAGACCGATATAAATCGGCGGGATGATTAAGCCGAGTAGAAAACCCAGCAAGCCAACCGATACTAAGGCCGTAAACCCGACTAGCTCGCCGACGACAACGTGAACCGGGCGAAAGGTACGATTTACCTCGCTAAAGAAGCCGGTTAGATAAATATTGTCGTCGAAGGTGGTGGCTATGCCGGTGGCCACCGCGATTTTGACGATTTCGATCAACCAATCCATCCATACTACCTCGATCTCTCAAATGCGGGCGCAATTTCATTTTAAAACCATATCATTTTCAATACATTTATAAATGTACTTTGTTACACAATCGAGGAGTCGTGGATTTTTATAGTATGTAGATAAAACTAATGGAACCTCTCCCGATCGAGTTGGGAAACCCTTCTCTCTTGTCTCCTTTCCCGATAATAAATCTTGTTTTCTGCGAGAAATCCCATGCTCCACCGTTCGATCAAGTGTCTCTGGAAACCGTGGCGAAATTGGCGGGCAGTTCTTCCCGCAGTGCTTTTTTTGACCAGCCTCGTCGGGAGCTTTCTCCTGGCTGGATTTTCCGACACGATCGCCGTCGGTCAAAATTCTCGATCCGATAACCCGATTCTGAACCTCGTCGATAGCTTTAAATTCCCCCGGAATACGACTCCCCGACTATTGGAAACCGTGGGATTATTTATCGCTGGAATTCTCTTCTGTATCGCGATCAATCGCTGGTTCAAGCACTCGACCCCCTCCGATATCACTCCCCTCGCCAAACAAGCGCGGCGGTTAGGAATCCTCAAGATCGGCTATCCCGAGGGCATGACCAATCTGGAAGTTCTCCGCGCCCAGGCCTTTCTGGAAAGACGCTTAAAACCCTTTGGGGTGACGGTAACGTGGACGAGTTTTCTGGCCGCTTCCTCTCTGATCGAGGCCTTGAGCAACGGAACGATCGACTTCTGCGGTGGTGGCGGTACGGCGAGTATTTTCTCCCAAGCGGCGGAACACGTCTTCGTCCGGGTAGCCAAGGAAAAATATACCGCCCCGAAAGGTCAGGCGATTCTCGTACCGGAGGATTCGCCAATAGAGACGTTGGCGGATTTAAAAGGCAAAAGAATCGCCTTCGATCGAGGTTCGAGCGCCCATTATGTCCTCATCCGCGCCCTGATGAGAGTGAATCTAGAATTAAGCGATATCGAACCGGTGTATGCGACTCAACCGGAAGCACTGGTGCTTTTTCGTCGCGGTGAGATCGACGCTTGGGTGGTCTGGGTTCCCTACTCGCCCACCGAGACGCGCACCTATCCGGGAAGATCGGTGGCCGATCTAGAGAGTATATTCGGGGAAAACGCCTCTCTAGAAGTGCCGACCTATTATTATGCGGTTCCCGAATTGGTGCGGGATTATCCCGATGTACTGAAGGTGATTTTAGAAGAGGTGAACGAGGCGGGCGCGTGGGCGAAACAACAGGAGTTAGAGGCGACGAGACGCTTGGCAGCTCACCACGAGCTCGATCCGGCGATCGTCAATAATCTCGAACAACGGGCCTCTGAACGTGCCATTATCCCGATCGACGATCGCTCTCTGGCGGCCCTACAACACCAAGCTCATATCTTCCGAGACCTGAAGCTGATCCCCCATCGGGTCAAGGTACGCGACGGAACCTACACCCTACAGACGAAACAAAATTGGACATATTAATACTAAATCCGTTGAGTATAGGCTACATATCAGGATAGGCAAGAGGCAAGAGGCAAGAGGCAAAAGGAGGAATAAATAATCAGTTTTTAATAACAGGATTTAGGATAAATCCTGTTTAAAAGGTATAGGGGAGTGGGGAGCGCCAGAGCAGGGAGAAACAATCCATGACTTGGGAGTTAATCACAGTATTAAAAACGGATTTGGTATCATCAAATCCTTATTCTCGGTGAGTTAAAATCTCCTAAAAAATAGGGAGTATTTTCAGATCACTGATTATACTAAATCCGTTGAGTATAGGCTACATATCAGGATAGGCAAGAGGCAATAGGCAATAGGCAAGAGGCAAAAGGAGGAGTAAATAATCAGTTTTTAATAACAGGATTTAGTATTACTGTTCACTGAAAATACTCCCCACACCCTGCCCCCAGGAAAAACTTTTTCCACATACCCTAACTAACTCAACGCTTCAAAATAATCGCGAATTTGATTATGTAGCTGGGATTGACGCAGTTTTTGCAAAGCTTTCAACTCAATTTGTCGTACCCTTTCCCGGGATAATTCCAAAGTGCGACCGATATCGGCTAAAGAATGGGATTGACCATCGAGAAAACCATAGCGCAATTCAATCACTTGTCGTTCGCGAGTGGTTAAATCTGCCAATAGTTCTCTGATATCTCTTTGCAAAGATTCATAGACAAAATGATTTTCTGAAGACACTGCTTCGATTTCCAAAAGGTCTAATAATTCCGTATCTTTTTCCTTACCCACTTTTATTTCTAAGGAAACCGAACGCGGCACTGTCATCAACAATTCCCGCACAGCTTCAGGAGTCAGAGCTAACTCTTGGGCAATTTCCTCTACGGTCGCAGTGCGACCGCGCATTTGCGAGATTTTCCGTTGTGCCTTCTTAATTCTGTTGAGTTTTTCGGTAATATGAACCGGTAAGCGAATAATCTGGCTTTTCGTTGCGATCTCGCGTAGCGAGCGCGTTGCGACCGCTCTTGTCATTCCTTGACGGATCCACCAGTAGGCATAGGTACTAAAACGATAGCCTTTGGTGGGATCAAATTTCTTGACGGCGCGTTCTAAACCCAGGGTTCCCTCTTGAATCAAATCCAATAATTCTAAACCGCGATTCTGATATTTTTTGGCCACCGACACCACCAGACGTAAATTGGCCTTGATCATCTGTTCTTTGGCACGGGTACCAAGGGCAATAATTTCTTCTAATTCCCCCACTTCTAAGCCCGCTAGGTGCGCCCAACGCTGTTTCCCTGCTTTTAAAGCATTTTTAACTCAGACACCCTGATTTGGGCGGTTTTTGCCCAGCGTTCTAGGGAGGGACGATGGGCTAATTGAGCGGTTAGCTGATCGCGCACCTCAATTAACTTGACAAATTGCTGTACTTGTGCATCACCTTGTTTAACGGCGGCGGCGCATAATTTCAGTAAAGACAGTTGACATCCTCACCGCCGTAAACGGACGGTGATTCCCAAACCTCACGATTTAGGTTTCTGCTTCTTTCCCGAAGGATTTTTCGCACCTGCCTTAACAGATTTACTCTGTTCTGGTCTTATGGTCGCTCTACAGACTGACA
>NZ_JADBTF010000491.1:0-4731 GCF_020246295.1 Microcystis sp. M090S1
GGATTAGCTTTAAGTTTATTCCAGATGATTTGCCGCAAAGTATTAATTTTTTCTAGAGAAGCTTCGGTAAATTGTTCTACAGTAGTCTGAAATACCAAAGCAACAATTGTCGCCACTGTTATCGGTTCCATAGATAAAATCGGGGTGATGAGGGTTAACTTATTTATCGGGTTTTTGGGGGTATAAGTTGCCAGCAATTAAACAACTCTTACCCCCATCATAGAACTTGTAATTTCATTTAAGTAGGTAGGCACAATTATTTGTAGGATGGGTTAGCGGCAGCGTAACATGAGCGAGCGTTGGGTTTCATGCTTCAACCCAACCTACGTTCTATCATAGAACTTGTAATTTCATTTAGGCGGGTACTTCAATTTTACCCTGTCCGGCTAATCCAAAAGCGGCGTGAACCACTTGTAGGGACCTGACTCCATCTTCCTGATTCACCACACAACTGATTTTTATATCAGAAGTAGCAATCATCAAAATATTAATTTTCTCCTTTGCTAAAGCTTCAAAAAAGCGTGCTGCTACCCCCGGTTGTCCTTCCATTCCCGAACCAACAATGCTCACTTTGGCCACATCATTATTAACCACCACTTCCTGTAACCCCAAACTTTCCGATAGTTCTAAGAGGATTTTTTGGGCTAAATTAGCATCAGCTTGGGGCAAAGTAAAAGCGATATCCCGTCGGGGAATACCATCGACAATGCGACAGCGTTGGGATTGAATAATCATATCAACACTGACATTTTTTGCCGCTAAAACCGAGAAAATTCTCGCCGCCATCCCCGGGCGATCGGGGACGTTACGAATAGCCATTTGGGCCTGATTATTATCTAGGGCCACTCCCCTGACTGGGACTAAATTGTTAGGGATTTCGCGATTAGCAACTTTAGCAGAATACTCCACTTGAAAAGCATCACAAAGGACTTTAATTGCTTTTTCTCCGTCCGCTTCATCGATGACACAACTGACTTTGACTTCAGAAGTGGAGATCATTTCGATATTAATTGCCGCTGCGGCCAAAGTGCTAAATATTTGGGCAGCAATTCCCGGCCGGCCGATCATACCGGCGCCGGTAATGGCGATTTTAGCGGCCCCGGATTCGATGATCACTTCCGCTTCCTCTGTATTAGTGGGATGGGAACGTAAAACTGGTGCGATCGCTTCGGCCACGGATTGGGCTTTTTTCAAGGCATTTCCCATCACCGTAAAGGCGATATCGTTGCTGTCCCCCTCGTGAATCGATTGAATAATTAAATCCACGTCCACCTGTTGATGAGCGATTTCCCCGAATAAACGGGCAGCGATGCCGGGACGGTCAGGAACCCGTAAAAGGGAGATTTTCGCCTGATTACCGTCAAATTCCACCGCATCCACTGCTTTTGTCAATTCCAATCCTTGCAGGGTGCGCGGTTTCGGTGCCGGGGATGTCACCCAAGTACCAGGCTCATCTGTCCAACTGGAGCGGACAACCAAGGGAACCCCGAAGTTTTTAGCGATTTCCACCGCTCGCGGGTGGAGAACTTTCGCTCCTAAACTGGCTAATTCGAGCATCTCATCGCAGGTAATTTGGTCTAAAAGACGCGCTTCGGGGACTAAACGGGGGTCAGTGGTGAGAATACCGGGTACATCGGTGTAAATTTCGCAAAAATCGGCTTTTAAGGCGGCCGCTAGGGCCACAGCCGAGGTATCGGACCCACCGCGCCCCAAGGTGGTAATCTCTAATTGATCGCTATCGCTAACACCTTGAAAACCGGCGACAACAACTACTTTACCCTCCGATAGATGACGGGAGAGGCGATCGGTTTTAATTTCTAAGATGCGGGCGCGACTATGTTCGGATTCCGTGACAATTCCCACTTGAGCGCCGGTTAGGGAGATGGCCGGTTGTCCGATTTCCTCTAGGGCCATACTCATCAAGGCGATTGTCACCTGTTCCCCCGTGGATAATAACATATCCATCTCCCGGCGCGAGGGTTCGGCGGCGATCTGTTTGGCTAAATTGACCAATCCATCGGTGGTTTTACCCATGGCAGAAACGACCACCACCACGGTGTTTCCTGCTATTACCGTATTTTTGACCCGTTGAGCTACCGATTGAATGCGTTCCACGGAACCTACCGATGTACCACCGTATTTTTGGACAATTACAGCCATAGTTGTCAGCGCTAGAGACTTTCTATCTTTGTTCAATCTCCAACTTATCAAAATTCCTTAACGATAAGTGGTTTTGGTTAACATTCCTTATGTTTTATCTCAAATGCCGACTATCTAAATTAACCCTTAAGACTGCACCGGAGAAAGGAGCGCCAGAGCTAGGTTGAGGCAGTTCGAGCATTTGTACTAAAATACCCCTACTCAGTTTAAATACAGTACATTTATGCTATTAATAATATTTTGGCTCTCTTAGGTTTGGTGGGTATTATGAAAGATATTTTAATGTTAGATACAGTAACAATTATCAATTCTGATACTCCCTTAATCTTAGGACTGATTCATGGTAGGGTTAATTCATGAATTAACCCTACCCTTGGTAAGGGGTAAATCTGACAATTTTTAACACCTACCTACTTAATATCTTATAGATTTTACTCGGTTTTTGGGTTGCGTGTGTTTCCCCTCGGAGTTTAATTTAAATCTTTAAGGGCAGCAAATAAATAATTAGCTAAAGTTACTCCATCTACTCCTAATTCTGTCCTTTCTTTGGCCGCTAAAATGCCGGCTTGAGCGTGTAAATAAGCCGCTAATGCGGTTGCTTCCGGGGCATTATCCTGCATTTGGGTTAAGAATCCGCCGATTAATCCCGTTAAGACATCACCACTACCACCTCGCGCTAAAGCGGAGCTACTTTCGGGAATTAAATACATTTTACCTTCCGGGGAGGCGATTATAGTTCTGGCTCCTTTTAATAAGACAATTGCACCACTTTGTTGAGATGCTTTTTGAGTGATATTAATTCTATCTTGAGAACCTGATAAGTGAGGAAATAAGCGTTTAAATTCTCCCCAATGAGGCGTTAAAATTGTCTTATTTTGGCGGGATGATAATTTTTCTATACCGAGTTGAGCCAAAATATTTAAAGCATCGGCATCGAGTATAATCGGTTTATCACTATCTAAAACCTGTTCGATAATAGCAGGATTTTCTGTGGTTAATCCAGGACCACAGGCGAGGGCATGATAATTATTTAATTCTAGGGGAAGTTCGGCAATAGCTCCCGTGGCAGTTTCGGGACAATCGATAATTAATGCTTCTGGTAAATGACTAATTAATAAAGATTTAAGGGCAGCAGGAACAGCAATAGAAAGCATTCCCACACCACTACCTCGCGCTCCTAATCCGGCGAGAATTGCCCCCCCCGCATAACGACGAGAACCACAGATAATTAATAAATGTCCCTGCTGATATTTATGGGTAAGTAGAGGACGGGGTAAAGGTAAATAAGGGCGAATTAGATCGGGATTAACCCTCAGAATTGGCGGTGAATCTTGTAGAATTGTTTCTAGGTCAAGGGGACTAATTCCTATGTCAATTAACTCCACTTTACCTAGATAAGGTAAGGCCAAATCTTGTAAAAAAGCTCGCTTCCAGAGTCCCAAACAAAAGGTATGAGTGGCTTTAATTGCCGTGCCTAAAACCTCTCCGGTGTCGGTGTGAATTCCCGAAGCAATATCGATACTAATTACTGGTTTTTGCCAACTATTAATTTTATCGACTAATTCGGCAATATCTGCCGATAAAGTCCTTTCTAAACCAAAACCGAAAAGACCATCGATAATTAACTGACAATCCTCTAAAGATTCTAAAGTTTCCTGAAAAATTAAGCCTAAATGCTTGACATAATTAGCCTGTTGTGCTGTTAAATCCTTGAGTTTGGCGATCGGACAAAAAAGAGATACTTGATAACCGGCGAGATGTAATTCTCTAGCAATTACGAGAGCATCACCGCCATTGTGACCAGGGCCGACGATAACGCCGATTTTTGGGAAATTAGCCAAAGAATAGGACTTTTTAAGCTGTTGTGCCGTTAACAGGGCTGCCTTTTCCATCAAAGCGGCCACAGGCATACCGGAGGCAAAAATTGCCCCTTCAATGCGACGCATCTGCTCGCTATTAACCACGTTTGACCGATAATTGTAGCTCATTCGAGGGATAAATTGCCTGTTAGCAGGTCTAGACACTTTTTTGCCGAAAAATTGCCAATTAGCCCGAATTTTCACCGGCTGAAGGCTGGGTTGGGTGATAATAACCAGATCATTCTGTCTAGTTTTAGCTTGACGGTAAGCAGTGGATATATTGACTAATTCTCGTAGTTGCTGACCGAAAATTTGGGTTTAAGGTTCCCCGTCATGCCCGCTTAGGATCGGGCGGCTTTAAGAGATAATATTGTCATTTTATTTCTTTTGCCCTAAAATATTGATACTCGGTCAGGCAGTCTCAAAATATTTGTCCTTGAACACAAAGTTAAGCCAAAACCTAATCAGATAGAAGCCATTAATCAGGCAATACGGACAACTCAGTTTGTTCGGAATAAAGTTCGGCGTTATTGGATGGATAATCGTGGTGTTGGCACAGGGTAAGCGCATCTTCAGCAATTCTCATTTTGAAAACAAAAGAAGATAAAGTTCTCTATGTGAACAAGAGAACTTCTGTCTAATTATCATTTTTTTTCAAGATAATCATCATAATTAGCTTCAAGAGACAGTTTTAAAATATCTGCCCATAAAA
>NZ_JADBTF010000492.1:0-4939 GCF_020246295.1 Microcystis sp. M090S1
GAGTCATTTATCCACATAACCCACCTCCCGTTCTGTGGGTTCTTCGTTACTTAGTATGGTTAGATAGGGGGGCATAAATCGACTAAATCCTTATCTGGCAAGAGACTTAATTGATTAGTTCGCTCTCGATAAAAAATAATTGACAAAAATCGCCAAATGCCTTTCTATATAAGGGTTCCATCCCTTATAACCCCCGTCCATTGCATAACAAAAACCGAAGAACCGTTCTGTGTTATTATCATACGATGCTCACACAGAACCTAGAAGAGCCTGTAATATATGGTTTTTGGGAAATTCTCATGGTTTTTTATAAATGGTTGTTTCAAGTTTATAATTTTAATGGATGTGATGATTTAGTAACTGACTTTAATACGAAAGCTAAGGTTATTAGGGAATTTGATCCGCCTCGATACTTCTTGACTTCTCTAGAGTGGAATAAATATGAATCACCCAATGAAATCGGTTTAATCAACGATGCCAAAGAATTAATAAATGAATTTCACGGAACTTTATATATATTAAATCTACTTCCTCGTAGATTTTATATAAGTCCGCCTATTTATAACTGTTTTTCTGATTATACAGATGAATTTGCAGGATTTTATAATAATAAAAATATTTATTATACCAAAGTTCAGAATTTTTCAGAAAAAAATTCTAATTTCGCTAAAATAATAAGACTTTTAGGACGAGATTGTCCAAACGTTAATTGGGTTGATCTTTATAGAATTTATGAGCTTATTTTAGCAGACAAACAAAACAGGTATTTATTTAGTGTTTATACCAAAGATGAATGGGGCAGATTCAAAAGAACTGCCAATAGTCCTTATCCTGAACACGCTGGGGATGATTCTAGACACGGTTTTCTAAAAGGAAAGCCAATGAAAGATCCTCTCCCTATTGAAGAAGCTAGAACGATGATTTTAAGAGCCTGTCAAAAATGGATAGAACAAGAAATCAGTATTGTGATTTCTCATCGCTCATATCGCTTATATATGCCAGTAGATGATTAGTGAAATGAACATTCCCACCGCAAGTAGCGGGGTATCACTTCGCTCCGCTCACACGCGTTGCGGTTCGGCTCCGCTCAACAGTGCCCTTCGGACACCGTATCTCGAAACGCCGCAAGCGGCGGGGGATTCGACCCGTAGAACCCCCCAAAAGCTTGGATTGAGTGATAGAATCGGAAGCAATACTAAATCCGTTGACTATAGGCTACATATCAGGAGAGGCAGTCATGCAAAAGGGGGAATAAATAATCAGTTTTTAATAACTGGATTTAGTAGAATAACTAAAAAGCTTGTTTAATGCCGATGACCAGTCTTATTTCCCCCACTACCGTCTCCTCAACCCGTTTAAGTCTCAGCTATCAAGTGGCTATGCCGGAACCGACTTCACACCTCTTTGAAGTTACTCTACAGATTACCGGTTGGCAAGCTCCGATTTTAAACCTAAAAATGCCGGTTTGGACTCCCGGTTCCTATCTAGTGCGGGAATACTCCCGTTTAGTCCAAGATTTTCAAGCTGTTAACCTCAACAGTCGCAAAGTTGCTAAAAATCACTGGCAGATTGACAATGGTGACAGTTCCGAAATAACGGTCAAATATCGCGTTTTTGCCCACGATTTAACCGTCAGAACCAACCATCTTGATGATACTCACGGTTACTTCAACGGGGCTGCTTTATTTTTCTATATCCCCGATTATCAAAAACATCCCCTCACCCTGACAATTATCCCTCCCCATGCCGATTGGCGCGTTACCACTGCCTTAAAATCTTTACCCGGACAGAAAAACACCTTTCAGGTTCCCGATTTTGATACCCTAGTGGACAGTCCCGTGGAAGTGGGGATTCATCAGTTATACGATTTTGTCGTCGAGGGAAAACCCCATCAATTAGCTATCTGGGGACGGGGAAACGCCAATCCTAGTCAAATTATCGCCGATACGACTAAAATTATTCAAACCGAGTCGGCTATGTTCGGTGGACTCCCTTATGATAATTATCTCTTTTTGCTACATCTTTCGGCGGCTGGTTACGGGGGACTAGAACATAAAAATTCCTGTACCCTTAACTATGCGCGTTTGGGATTGCGAGATAAGGATAAATATCATCGTTTTCTGCAATTAGTCGCTCATGAGTTCTTTCATCTCTGGAATATCAAACGTATTCGCCCAAAAGCTTTAGAAAGCTTCGATTATGATGCAGAAAATTATACTTCTTCCCTCTGGTTTGCCGAAGGAACCACCAGTTATTACGATATAGTAATCCCTCTAAGGGCGGGAATATACGATAGTAAGACTTTTTTAGAGCTTTTAAGCAAAGAAATCAGCCGTTATCTCAATATACCCGGTCGTCTTGTCCAACCTCTAGGCGAATCGAGTTTCGATGCCTGGATAAAACTCTACCGACGGGATAGCAATAGCGATAATAGTCAAATTTCCTACTATCTCAAGGGGGAATTATTGTCGCTGCTTCTCGATTTACTAATTCGCACCCACACCGATAACCGTCGTTCCCTCGATGATGTTTTACGCTCGATGTGGCAACATTTCGGTAAAGAGGAGATTGGTTATACCGATGGGGAATTGCAAGCAATTCTCGAATCTGCCGCAGGAGTGGATTTAAGCGACTTCTACCGCCGTTATATCGACGGTTTGGCAGAATTACCCTTTAATGAATATCTTGAACCTTTTGGACTCTATCTGCGCGGTGTTGGCAATGGGGAGACGATACCTCATCTGGGAATGCGGGTACAGAGTGAAGCGGGTAAAGAAATGATTAAATTTGTCGAGATGGGTTCCCCTTGCCAAAAAGCGGGAATTAATGCTGATGATGAGTTATTAGCCATCGATGGATTGCGGGTGACGGCGGAACAGTTAAACGAAAGATTAAAAGACTACCGCGCAGGTGATATTATTCAGATAACAGTCTTTCATCTCGATGAATTGCGAACCCTTGCTGTTCCACTGGCTGCCCCGCAGACGATTCGCTATGAAATTATCAGGGTAGAAAATCCTTCTAATAGCCAGAAACAAAATTTTTCCGCATGGGTAAATCCCGTTTAGTTCTTGGTTAAATCAACAAAAAAATGTCTATTAACGCCGAAATTCCTTTCCTTACTCTCGCCTATTTTGAGAATAAATTTATCCCTTTTACTGAGGCAAAGTTATCCGTTGCTACCCACGCACTACACTACGGAACTGCCGCTTTCGGTGGTTTACGAGGTACTCCCGACCCTAGCAATCCAGGACAGATATTATTATTTAGATTGGAACGTCATTGTCAGCGTTTAAGTCAAAGTGCTAAGTTTCTTAATTACGAGATTCCTGCCGATAAAATCTATCAAATAATTATCGATTTTGTTAAAAAGAATCAGTGTAATCGACCTTTTTATATTCGTCCCCTTGTCTATAGTTCGGGGTTGGGAATTGCCCCGCGATTGCATGGTATCGAGAAGGATTTTCTAGTCTATGGTCTAGAAATGGATGATTATTTAGCAGCCGATGGGGTTAACTGTCGGATTAGTTCTTGGTATCGTCAAGAGGATAGAAGTTTCCCGTTGCGAGGTAAAATTAGCGCCGCTTATATCACTTCTGCTTTAGCAAAAACGGAAGCGGTAGAATCGGGGTTTGATGAGGCAATTTTAATGAATTCTCAGGGTAAAGTCTGTGAAGCGACGGGAATGAATATTTTTATCATCAGAAATGGTCAGCTAATTACTCCTAGTTTTGACCAAGATATCCTAGAGGGTATTACTAGAGATAGTGTTTTAACTATCGCGCGGGATTTGGGTATTCCGGTTATTGAAAGACCCGTAGATAAGACGGAGTTATTTATCGCTGATGAGGTGTTTTTAAGTGGCACTGCGGCGAAAATTACTCCGATTAAAAGGATTGAAACTTTTTCTTTACCCGCGGCTAAACCGATTACTTATCAGTTAAAAGAAAAGTTAAGTTCTATCGTTCTCAATCAGGAACCAAAGTATCAAGATTGGATTACTCAAGTTCCTTTATAGTTAGAGAAATTTACTTGATTTTTCCTTGAGATGCGTCAAATGATGGCGCATCTCAAGGAACCCTGAAATGAACGGAAATTATTCATTTTTCGGTTTGGCTCCTTCCTGTATGTAGGGTATAGTTTTATTAGGATCAATCTTCAGGATGGGTTTATTATCTCTTGCTATTTTTTGTCTTTGATTATCGCTTTCTTGCTGATTTTGATTATTATCGGTTGTATGTTCCATAGTAGAGCAAATAAGTATGACAAATATTCGGCTTACCTATGATTATACCTTAAACTCTATCAAAGTTGTCAAGGATAGTATTAATCAACTAAAGACAAAACTTACTTTGATTCTGACTATTAGCGGTGTTTTGGTTAATTTTGGCAAAGATTTACCTGCTTATATAGTTTCCCTTGAATGTAACCAGTCTATTTATCCTTGTCTTACCTGCTATCTTTTGAAATTTTTGGCCTATTTATTCACAATTATTACTATTGGCTTAGGATTATGGGGTCTATCCCCAGTAGTGGGTGGTGAAATTATCCTACCAGAACAATTGCTTGCTGAGGAATGGAACCAAGCAGAGGAAGAAGACTATCTAACGGCTTTAATACAATATTTACAAACAGAAACTTTAGTTATAATCTCTAAAATTAGAGAGCAAAAAGCAATTAGATTAAATTGGGCAATTAGGACGATAGTAACAGCAGTAATCTTGTTTTTATTAGATGAGATGATTTTTATTTCTATTCCTGTTTTGGGTAAATTTTGTGCGGGAATCTAACCCTAATGGGACTTAGGCGTTTTCGGTCAGCAAAAAAGGCTCAAACCATTACGGGACAAAGGGTTAACCTCGATTTATGATTTTCCTTGATATATCTGGACTTCCCTGTTGACAAAAGGCCATAACCTATGCTGTAGGAGGGATTAAGA
>NZ_JADBTF010000493.1:0-4445 GCF_020246295.1 Microcystis sp. M090S1
AATGAGCATAAATACTTAGTGGAAAAATAGGCTTTTCGAGGGTAATTCTTGTTTTAATTCTCCATGTACGCAGTCTTTAAAAGCCTCTATTTCGTTCCAAGACACGATTAAGAGTGGCTTTTAGGCTAAGTATAATTACTTATCGCGTAAGTGAGATGCTCCCTATTTGGGGTTGCAGGGATTGAACATTTTTGTTGCTCCTCAAAAATTAATTCTTTTTTTTGTTGTTCGTTATCTTTTGTTCCTTGAGAACAAGGTTCATGCTTTTAGTTTGATCAGTGAGCAAAAATTGCCCAGTCGTCTGGAACAGGCGAACCAAAAGATTCGCCCGCCCACTCCCAATTAAATAAGCTGAACATCTAAAGAGACAGCAAACCCTGCGGGGCGATTTTCAATGGTTGCGAATTGTTGCCCAAGAAAACTTAACCCACCTGTTAAGCTATTGTAGTTAAATTGGCTAAGGCTACTAGCATTAAATCCGAACTTACTGATCTGGATGACATCGCCCTCTATCCACTGAAAATCCTTGATTACGTCAACTCCTTCTAGAAGAGAACCGAAAAAAAAGGCATCGGCACCAGTGCCGCCAGTGAGGATATCATTGCCATAGCCGCCATAGACAAAGTCATTCCCAGCGCCTCCTAATAGAACATCGTTGTCGGCTCCGCCAAAGAGATAATCAGTGTTGTTTCCGCCTGATAAAGTGTCAGCACCTGCTTCGCCAATGAGCAAGTCACTACCGTTTCCGCCGAAGACATTGTCATTTCCAGCGCCGCCGAAGAGGTCATCTGCACCATCTCCACCATCAATGTAGTCGTTGCCTATTCCACCGTCGATGTAGTCGTTGCCTCCTTGGCCGTAAATGCTATCATTCCCTTCATTCCCGTAAAGGGTGTCATTACCGAAACTGCCGAACAAGAAGTCATTGTAAATTGTACCGTTGTAAACTGGCATTAGCTGTCAACTCCTGTGAATTAATTAGTTGATGATTCAAGTCAAACATTCAGAGCAAATAACATTCAATAGATACTGAATAACAAATTGGTATCAGCCAACAACTCTAAATAACTCTAAATAGCTCTAAATAACCGTACATAACTTTTAATAACAATTAATAACAGTGCTTTCTCTTTCTCATCAAAATATTGACAAATCAGAGGAAATGATGTAATCTTTAAATATCTCCATTAATTTTTTGATTATTTTTGAACTAAAAATGGTTGGCATTCCTGACACGATAGGAACTAAAGATAAAGACCTATTGCAAAAAGCATTTCTAAACCGGATCTTGCAAAATACTGGTTTGATAAAAAATCAAGATCATAGTTGTTTATTTCAACTTCTATATCATCCCAACAATCAAGATAAAAAAAGAAGTGAAATTGTCGAAATAATGAAAGAGAAGCATAATCTTCATTATACGGAAGCAACTATTAATGAATATGCGAAAAGAATTAGGAGAATAATGGTAGATGTGTTTAAACAAGCGATGATAGACGATGGATTAGAATTAAGTGTCAATTTAATTACTACTAAATATGAGAAGAAAGGAAAACCTCAGAATTCAATTGAACCTCATCAAGTGACTTATCAATGGTTATGGGAGAAAAAATTTCCTCGGATGGGTTGGGAATTAGCAAAAGAAGTTGCTGCACCTGCTTGTAATAAGTTAACGATGCTGGATATTAATGAAAATTTTGAGGGAGAAAAATCCCCTAATGGAGGAGCCTCAAACGGGAGTTCAAAAAGGGGTCTAGTTATGAATGGTACTGTAATTAAGCCAGAGCCAGATAAGGGTAATTATATTTATCTTAACAAGCCCCATTATTTATGGGTTAATTTACCTGACAATGGTAAATATTTATTGTTAATTAATGAGACGGTAGAAGGAAATTTTTATCTCTTTAGTCCTTCAAGAGCATTTGCCTATATTCCTTATACTAAGCTGTCAGAAGGACTTCGTTTACCCCCGTCTGAAGGACTAGCTCGATTTTTCCAATATGATGCAGTAGGAGATGAATATTTTCTGGCAATTGTCACAGAGCAACCCATTGATTTATCTTGGGTTAATGGGGAATCTGACCCTACAGATATTATCTTAAATCAAAAGCGTCTTGAGGAGATATTTATTAAATTGGGTCAACAGGGTAATAGTGAAGTGTTTTATAAGCGGTTTAAGGTGGTAGAACAAACAATTAATTACTCTGATCAATCAGCAACAATAATTAACAACAAAAACTTAGTTTATTAAAGGAAGATAGTAACATCAATCAATCCATCATTAACCAGATACAACAGTATAACCAGATCGCATCATGCCAGCGATCGCCCTTGCCCATTGTCAACAGTAATTGCCCATAAAATAGGAAAAAACAATGCAAATTTCTATTCAACTAGACGATGAACACGCTCAAAAACTAGCCTATATTCAACAAACCACCCAAGAAAATACTTTAGAAACCATTCAACAAGCCATTGAACTACGCTATCAACAACTCCAAGAAAAAACACACGATCCCCTAGCTAAATTAAAACAAAGTTCCTTTATCGGTAGCTTTGAAGCAGAGGCTGACTTTGCCGAAAACTCAGAAAATATTTTGCATTCACTCCTATCAGAAAAAAATGATCATTGCTGATACAGGATTCTTTCTCGCTCTTGGTAATCGAAAAGACAAAGATCACTCGTTAGCCATTCAAACTATTTATAGTCAAAATGAAGCCTTAATTACCACCTATCCTGTTATCACCGAAACCTGTTATTTACTCTTAGCCAGAATAGGTAATCAGGCGCAAATCAACTTTTTGCAGGGATTGGTTAACGATAACTTTGAAATATTTCATTTACAAAATCATCATATTGAACGAATGATTGAATTAATGGATCGTTACGCTAACTTACCGATGGATATGGCAGACGCTTCTTTGATTGTATTAGCAGAGCATCTAGGACATGGAAGAATATTAACTGTTGATCGTCGAGATTTCAGTATCTATCGTTGGAACAATACGGAGGTTTTTAACAACTTATTGTAGGAGATATTTATTCAGGGTAATCAGGGTAATAGTGAGGTGTTTTATAAGCGGTTTAAGGTGGTAGAAAAACCCATTAATCACTCTGATCAATCAGCAACAATAATCAGCAACAAAAACTTAGTTTATTAAAGGAAGATAGTAACATCAATCAATCCATAATTAACCAGATACAACAGTATAACCAAACCATAGGAATGCTATATCAGCAGGGGCAATATGAGCAAGGGATTATCTTCGCTCAAAAAACCTGTGATTTAGCCAAAAGTTACTCACTAACTAATGAGCCTATTTATGCTTATTCTTTGAATCTTTTAGCCATATTATATAAGTCAATGGGACGGTATGAGCAAGCTTTACCTCTCTCTCAACAAGTTCTCGAAATTGTTGGTAAAAGTTTAGGTACTGACCACCCTGAATATGCTAATTGTCTGAATAACTTAGCCCTATTATATGAGTCAATGGGACAGTATGAGCAAGCTTTACCTCTTCATCAACAAGCTCTGGAAATTAGTGGTAAAATTCTAGGTACTGAACACCATGACTATGCTGGTTCTCTGAATAACTTAGCCGGATTATATAAGTCAATGGGACAGTATGAGCAAGCTTTACCTCTCCATCAACAAGCTCTCAAAATTATTGGTAAAAGTTTAGGTACTGACCACCCTGACTATGCTACTTGTCTGAATAACTTATCCGTATTACATAAGTCAATGGGACAGTATGAGCAAGCTTTACCTCTCTCTCTACAAGCTCTCGAAATTCGTAGTAAAAGTTTAGGTACTGACCACCCTAACTATGCTAGTTCTCTGAATAATTTAGCCGTATTATATGGGTCAATGGGACAGTATGAGCAAGCTTTACCTCTCTATCAACAAGCTCTCGCAATTCGTGGTAAAAGTTTAGGTACTAACCACCCCGACTATGCTGATTCTCTGAATAATTTAGCCGTATTATATGGGTCAATGGGACAGTATGAGCAAGCTTTACCTCTCTATCAACAAGCTCTCGCAATTCGTGGTAAAAGTTTAGGTACTGACCACCCCGACTATGCTGATTCTCTGAATAATTTAGCCGTATTATATCAGTCAATGGGACAGTATGAGCAAGCTTTACCTCTCTCTCTACAAGCTCTCGAAATTCGTAGTAAAATTCTAGGTACTGACCATCCTGACTATGCTGGTTCTCTGAATAACTTAGGCGGATTATATCGGTCAATGGGACAGTATGAGCAAGCTTTACCTCTCTCTCTACAAGCTCTCGCAATTCGTGGTAAAAGTTTAGGTACTGACCACCCTGGCTATGCCACTTCTCTGAATAACTTAGGCGGATTATATCTGGACTTCCCCCGTATAAACATACTAGCTATGGCTAAAAGTCTTATAGAGCCTGAGTTAAAGCCATATAATACTAAT
>NZ_JADBTF010000494.1:0-6843 GCF_020246295.1 Microcystis sp. M090S1
CAGCGGAGATACCGTCATCTTCCACCACCGCTTCGGTGATAGGAGAGGGGGGAATTTCCGTTAAGGGAGATAAATCCGCAGGGGGGGCCACCACGCGATCGAGTTTTAGGGTTAAATAACGAATAACCTCATCACTTAAACGCATGGCCCGTTCCATGGGGGCGACTTGTTTGCCGGTTGCCTGATAATTCATCTGCACATAGACACCATCATTGAGTTTTTTGATGGGATAGGCCAGACGTTTTTTACCCCACACCTTAACTTCAATGTCTGTAGCGCTGTGTTCGGTAATCAGAGTCCGATAACGTTCCACTTGTTGCTGAACGACTTCTTCCCCTAAATCGGGACGGAGAATGTAAAGAGTTTCGTAGTTATTGCTCATGTCAGAATCCTTATGGACTAGAAGGCTTCTTTGTCAAGGCCAGGAGTTAATTGATTTTAATAACTCTCTAGCTTTTAATAAAGAAGCAAGGATATATGATCATACTACTATCCGAGAGTCGATCGCTAGTCATTCCCAGAAAAATATGGCGCAACGCTATGTACGAGTGAAACATCGTCAAGGACAAATCTTCTACGGACTGTTACAGCTAAACCGTAGCGTTGCCGTCTTTGATGCCCCTCCCTGGCAAGGAGGGCAACTAACCAAACTAGAATTAGAATCTGATAGCTACCAACTATTAGCCCCCTGTTTCCCGTCGAAAATTATTGCCGTGGGCAAAAATTACCGCGCCCACGCCGCCGAGATGGGAACACCTGTACCGGAAGAACCGCTTTTATTTCTCAAGCCACCGACGACAATTATCGCCGATGGTGAAACTATTTTTTATCCGCCCCAATCCCAAAGAGTGGATTATGAGGGAGAATTGGCATTAATTATCGGAGAAACCGCCAAAAACTGCACCACAGCCCAGGCCAGAAGTAAAATCTGGGGTTATACCATTGCTAACGATGTCACCGCTAGGGATTTACAGAAAAAAGATAGCCAATGGACGCGGGCGAAAGGATTTGACAGTTTTTGTCCCCTCGGCCCCTGGATTGTCCGGGAATTGAGTATCGGGGCGCAATTAACCACTTTTCTCAATGATGGCAGCGAACCCAAACAAAGCAGTTATCTCAGTGATATGGTTTTTCCCCCCGATGTCTTGGTGGCTTATATCTCTCAAGTGATGACCCTGCTGCCGGGGGATGTGATTTTAACGGGAACTCCCGAAGGAATCGGACCGATGCAGGTGGGGGATAAGGTTCGGGTGGAAATAGAAGGCATCGGGGTTTTGGAAAATCGCGTCATGGCAGCAGAAATCAATTAACGATAATTAACAATCCTAGCGAAGACGGCGGGGTCTAGACTTGCCCCACCGACTAAAGCCCCGTTTATCTGCGATTGAGCCATAATTTCATCGATATTATCGGGTTTTACCGAACCACCGTACTGAATGGTTACTTCGGGATTATCTAATTGTTGCCGAATCAAACCGATAACGCGGTTGGCTTCCTCGCTTTCGCAGGTTTCTCCCGTGCCAATCGCCCAGATGGGTTCGTAGGCGATAACGAGGTTTTTTTGGTCAACATTGACTAAACCCCCTTGAATTTGCTTGATAATTACCTTTTCCGTTTCTCCGGCATCTCTTTGGGCTTTACTTTCTCCCACGCAGATAATTGGGATTAAACCTTGTTTTTGGGCAGATATAACCCTTAAATTGACGGTTTCATCGGTTTCGCCGAAATATTGCCGGCGTTCACTGTGACCGATAACCACATAGTGAACCCCAATTTCGGTTAACATATCCGCCGAGATTTCGCCCGTATAAGCCCCCGATTTTTCCCAGTGGACATTTTGCGCCCCCAAGCGAATACGACCACCGTGGAGGGTTTTAGAGAGGACAGCTAAAGCTGTGAAAGGGGCGCAAAGAACTACTTCTCGGTCGTCGGGGGTTTCATCTAGATGGGATTTAAAATCTTGCAAAAACTCCAAAGCTTCTCTCTGGGTTTTGTGCATTTTCCAGTTACCTGCAATAACAACTTTCGGCACAGCTTAATTAATTTAGTAGATTTGATAATTTATGGTACATTTTACTGTAAGCCTTTTTGTTACCCTAAGCAAGATCACCGATAATCGCTGTTTGTCGTGAACAGATTTCTTTAATACTTTTACCCGTACCTATGCCCTAATCCCCTACCAAATCCTCATGCGAACCTTAGCGATCGGCGATATTCATGGTTGCTCGAAAGCTCTAGATCACTTGCTAGAGATCGTCAACCCCAAACCGCAAGATACTTTAATCACCCTCGGTGATTACGTTAATAAGGGCAGAGACTCGAAAGGGGTGATCGATCGCCTGATTTCCCTACATAAACAGGGAAATTTGATTCCCCTCAAAGGTAATCACGAGATTATCATGCTGCAAGCCCGTAATAACCCCCTCAAACAGCGTCTCTGGTTAGAAAAAGGCGGTAAAGCCACCCTCAAATCCTATAGCGAAGGCCACCTGATTAAAATTCCTGAATCTCACTGGGATTTTTTAGGAAAAGTCTGTATAAATAGCTACGAAACTGCAAATCATTTATTTGTTCACGCTAGTCTCGATCCCCATCTACCCCTAGCCAGACAACCAGAATACAAACTCTTTTGGGAGAAATTTCAATATCCCGCCGCCCATAGTTCAGGAAAAACCATGATTTGCGGTCATACCAGCCAAAAAAGCGGTAAACCGGTTAATCTCGGCCATGCCATTTGTATTGATACTTGGGCCTACGGCCAAGGCTGGTTAAGTTGTTTAGATGTGGAAACGGGGAAATTGTGGCAGGTTAACCAGCGAGGAAATTTTCGGATTAGCCATATTCAAGATTATTATCGTCCATCCTCTCTACGTCAGGACATTAAGGACGGTTCGCCGATTTTTGGCGGTTCACTCTTGTCGAGAGCGGCAGCAATAACATTTAAGGGCAAATAACTGGGGTAAACTCCCTCGCGAGCGCGTTCAATATCCGTTTCCTCTAGGGGAAGTTGGTATTTAATCGCAATTGCCTTGAGGATATCGCTGCGATCGATCACTCCCGCTACGGCGGAGGCTGGTGTTAACACCGTGATCATTCGGTCCGGGATGGTTTCCAATTTCTGCACCACCGTCACTAAGGGGGTTTTTTCCTCAACAGTGGGAATTTCCGCGAGGGGATGGGCAATATCAAGCAGTTGTTTTTCTGACCAGAAACTCCGCTCGATCGCCTGTAAATCTTCCACCCGAATTAATCCCCGATAACGCCCCTCGGAAGCGGCAAAATAAGCAGTATTGGCAGCCGCTCGGTCTAAAACGTATTCTTGGGCGAATTCCTCTAGGGTTTGATGGGCGTTTAAAACCCGCAAATGTCTGCTCATCACCTCTCCCGCTGTGAAATTGAGGAGACTTTCCTGTAAATTAGTTAAATTATCGTAGGCGCTGGCATTTCTGAGGATAAACCAGCCTATTAATCCTAACCAGGCACCCCCCACATCTGCCGTCAAGAGAACCAAGAAAATCCCCAAAATAATCCCCAACCAACCGATGAATTGACCACTGATCGCAGCCCAATGTAAACCCTTCCAGCGATCGCCAGTCGCTTGCCAGACCATTGCTTTTAAAATTTGACCCCCATCGAGGGGTAAACCGGGGATAAGATTAAATAGAGCCAAAAACAGGTTAATTATCGCTAAATGCCCGCATATATAAGTTAAATTGGCGTTTAAATAGGGTAAGTGACTGGCTAGGGATAAGAGACAAAACAGGAGAAAACTAACGGCGGGTCCAGCGATCGCTACTTGCAGGGCCTCTGGAGGAGTCCGAGATTCTCGATCGATCGAGGCCATACCTCCAAAGAGAAACAGGGTAATGGAATTGACCTCGATGCCTTGGCAACGAGCCATTAAACTATGACCTAATTCGTGGAGTAAAACCGAGATAAACAGCAATAAAGCCATGATTAAACCAAGTAACCACGCTAAAACAGAACTCTGGGCGGCCAGAGACTGAATTTCTGCATCAGTGGCATTGATCAAGGTGACAAAAGCCAGAATCAAAAACCACGAGGAATCAATATAGAGAGGAATGCCCAATAAAGAGCCGATTCGCCAATTTGTACGCATAATTTTCAGTGGGGAAATGGGGAAGTGGGGAAGTGGGGAAATGGGGGAATAGGGGAATGGGGAAGTGGGGAAGTGGGGAAGTGGGGAAGTGGGGGAATTCAACTAAAACCCTAAAACCCTAAAACCCTAAAACCCTAAAACCCTAACCCCTAACACCTAACACCTGTCCCCTTTTAGGACATTTGGAAAATAAAAGTCATTTTGTCCCCTTTACCGAGAGAAATGCGATCGCCAGCCCGGAGACGATGACGATTGCCGGGGGGTAGGGGAGTGTGATTAACGTAGGTTCCGTTAGCGCTGCCGCTGTCTTCGAGGTAATAGATGCCCGCTTCGACGCGGATATCGGCATGAACCCGGGAGACGATATCAGAATCGGGAAAACCGGAAACATCGATATCGGGGGGAATGCGATCGTTAGGTTTGCCGATATGAATTACCGATAGATGTAGAGGTAATTCAATTTTGCTATCGGTTTGCAGGTGCTGCAAACTAGCTATTTCCGTCTGTAAGCGGGTGGCAGCCCGAACCGGTGGAGGGGCAACAGGAGGAGGTGCGATCGAGGCGACGGTGGGTGTAGGGACTGGTGGGACGGGTTCAGGTTCCGATTCGGGTTGGGCTGCCACCATGGGAACGGAATTAGGCTGTAAATTGTAGCCACACTGACCGCAAAAGGTGGCATCAGTTTGGATGGTTGCCCCACAACTAGGACAGGAAGACATCCGCGGCAAGGGAGTGTAACAGGCCTCGCATTGACTGGCCTCATCGGGGTTAGTATGTTCGCAATTGGGACAAACGATCATTTTTAAGTAAAAAGTAAAAAGTAAAAAGTAAAAAAGCAGATTAGGGGTTAGGTTTTAGGGTGTTGGGGTGTTGGGGTGTTAGGGTGTTGGGGTGGTCACTGCGTGCGCGTTGCGGGGGGTGTTAGGGTTTTGGGGTGTTGGGGTTTTAGTTGAATTTCCCCATTTCCCTATTCCCCTATTTCCCTATTCCCCTATTCCCCTATTTCCCCATTCCCCTATTCCCCTATTCTCTAGACAAAAGAGGAACCGGCGGCCGCATCGAGTAACCAGTATAATTCCCCGGCCGAGGGGTGGATGAGACGGGAAGGATAGGAGAAAGAGTCCCCATGGGCAGAGAAAATCTCATGTAAAGCGGGGCGTTTACTTTCGCCAGCAGCGAGAAAGATCACACAACGGGCCTGATTGATCAGGGGAACGGTAAAAGTTAAGCGGGGATTGCCGTCTTTCTCGCCGACGGTGATACAGCGATCGCTCACCGTTAAAGCTGCCGTGTGGGGAAAGAGAGAGGCGGTGTGACCATCATCGCCCATTCCCAATAAAATCAGGTCAAAAACGGGAAAATCGGGCGAATTGACCCCAAACCATTGGCGGAGATGATCATCGTATTTTTGGGCGGCCAGCTGGGGATCGGGGTCATCCGTGGGCATAGGATGAATATTAGCGGCCGGGATCGCTATGCGATCGAGCCATGCTAACCGGGCCATGCGTTGATTACTGTCAGGATGATCGGGACTAACGTAGCGCTCATCTCCCCAGAAAACGTGAATTTTTGACCAGTCGAGGGGTTGAGAGGATAAAGCCTCGTAGAGAGGTTTCGGGGTACTACCGCCGGACAGAGCGATGGTAAAATAGTCCTGTTGGTCGAGGCTGGTTGTGATTTTTTCCAGAACCAGCGCCAGAGATTTTGCGATCAGAGCTTGTTTATCAGCTAAAACTTCCACCAATTTCTGCATGGGTTTTGTTATCAACTCAGGGGGCTGTCTTTACTATAGGCTAACCATTCAGGACTCATACTAAATCCTTTGAGTATAGGATACATATCAGGACAGGCAAGAGGCAAGAGGCAAAAGGGGCAATAGATAATCAGTCTTTAATAACCGAATTTAGTATCATCTGAGAGCTTGAGAAAATTTTATTCTTTGACAGCCTCTGTCTTAGGGAAGAGATGCGGGGGGAAACCTCGTCTGAGAGCTTGGGAAAATTTTATTAGACCTGCTGCAAAAGTAAGTTATCGAGGTGCTATCGGGTCAAAATATCTAAAAAAATAGGTAAAATTGCCATAATCTTCGGTTTTGTGGATATTATAGTTGTCTATTGTCTTTTTTCTTTTCCTGTCTCCGATTATACTATCGAACGTCTCCTCGCCTAACGGCAGATTTTTGATTTTTGCAGGAGATCTATTCTTTAACAGGGATAAGTTTACCGATGCCATATTGAGGTAATATTTCTAGAGTCGATTCTCGAAAGGGGTTGACAAGCAGAACGATTTGACATAGGGTTTAGCGGGAGGTTGAGCGAGAGTTAATTAGAAATTGCAGTTTGTCAGAGTGCCTCTCGGCAAAATCCTTCTGGGAATCCCCAGCGAGAACTTTTAAACAGACTAGTCACTAACCCCGCCCTAAAAGGGACGGGGCTTGCCTAAACCAATTTAGGCGACGCAAGTAGAGACTACCGCACCGAGACACAATCTGGCACAGACTTCCGAATGCTTCCCTAGTTCGGATTCCCTCTCAGCTTTATTGGTAAAGCGTTGTTAGACAAGACATCTTGATTGTGTTGCGGAAAGGGAATTTAACTTTACTCTTAAGGATTATCTCCATGGCAAGAGTTCCTGTTATCTCAAAAGACGGAAAACCGTTGATGCCCACCAAACCCAGTCGGGCCAGACGGTGGATTAAGGAAGGAAAAGCTATCGGTAAATTC
>NZ_JADBTF010000495.1:0-8793 GCF_020246295.1 Microcystis sp. M090S1
GAGCGTCAGTATAAAACTCTTTTAACCCTAGGTCAATTCCTGTTATTTGTCCCGTTGGTTTATGGTATTCTTGCCGCTCTACGTCAATTAAAAACTGGCAATAATAACCATCAGCACGTCTAACAACTCTTACCCGTTTAATCTGTTGCTCTGAATAATAAACTAAGGTTTTTTGACTACACCATAAATCAAATTCTCCTGCTTTAAAACCATCGGTGAACTTGATTTTACGTCGATCATCAGATAGTTTGTAGCCTGTTAGTTTATACTCAACGGAACGGCTATGCTTTTTAAACCGAGGAAACCCCTTTTTTCCCGGTATCTTAGCATGACAATTCTGATAAAATCTATTAATTGATTGCCAGGCTCTATCAGCAGCCGATTGACGAGCTTGAGAGTTTAATTTATTAACCCATGGTGTCTCTTTATTGTTAGCTAGTACCGCACAAAGTTTTTGGAGATCATTGCGGTTTGTCCCTTGATTGTCCATCCAATAACGAACACAAGAGTTACGCACAAACTGAGATGTCTTAATTGCTTCATCTAGTCTTTGGTATTGTTCTGGTGTCCCGTTTTTTAACTTGGCTTCTACGACTAGCATTGATTAATCTTCGACCCTGGATAAATTGAGTATAACACAGTTTACCTACAAATGGTAGAATTAAAATCGTGCTTCGCGGTTGATATTCTGGTCGGATTTCATCCCCCGCAAAGGTGAGTATCTTGTCGAAAAATCTAGCGGGGGCATTCATCCGACATTTTAGGTAAATCCATCCACGAGCGCCCGAAACTGGGTTGGGGATTGACAATCCCGATACTCAGGGTGAGCAGCAGGGAAATTATTGTTAGTAGCCAAAAACGGCAGAAAATAGGGCGCATAGACGATTCGATCCCATAAAAACCTCATTCCCATTCTAGACAGTCCCTATCACCCTTTACCTGTTACTGTCCGCGATTGGTTTGATAGACGTAAAAGTTAAATAAATCGAATAAACTGCCAACAAAAGCAAAGGTGACAGCGATGGTTAACAGGCCTTGTAGGGGATAACCGCCGCCGAAAATGGTTAAAAATTGCAGGATTTGGCTAAAACCAGTCTGACAAACCCAAGTAAAGCCGGGGACATGACTGGTGGCCAATAAAGCCGTTAAAATAGAACCGACCAAGAGGACGGGGGCAACAAAACTTAATAGGGTGGAAAATAGCAGGGAACGGAGCAAAGTAAGCATGGGTGCTGATCTCCAGAGAATTAGGGGGCGATCGAACGGGAATAGGAATCTATACTCGCTCCCCTCTAGGATATACGTTCATCTCGGCTAGGGGCGGTTTTTTAAAAAATCTTAAAATATCATTAAGATTCTTGGTTAATAACGATTAAGTGGTACACAAAAGTCAACCCGATAATTGCTGGGTCAGCCTTTTTCAGTGATCAGTAAACAGTGATCAGTAATCCGTCAGGGGTGGGGAAGTGGGGAAGTGGGGAAGTGGGGGAATTTCAACTAAAACCCTAAAACCCTAACACCCCAAAACCCCCCCCGCAACGCGCACGCAGTGACCACCCCATCACCCTGTCTCCTATCTCCTATCTCCTATCTCCTAACTCCTAACGACCGGCTCCTGACTCCTGATAACTGATAACTGATAACTGATAACTGATAACTGATAACTGGAACTACCTGAAGCATTGATCCCCGTGGTGTGGTACTGTCAATTCAGTGTATTTATCGGCACTGGCTTAAGATTTGTCGCTATTGTCCTCCCCTTCTCCCGTCGCTGTTTTTGAGGCTTTCTATGACCGACATTCCTTTCACCCTAGACCAACTGAGAATTCTCAAAGCGATCGCTGCCGAAGGAAGCTTTAAACGGGCGGCAGATACCCTGTATGTATCTCAACCGGCGGTCAGTCTTCAGGTACAAAACCTCGAAAAACAGCTAAATGTGCCGTTATTTGACCGGGGCGGTCGGAAAGCCCAATTAACGGAAGCGGGACACCTACTCTTAAGCTACGGCGAAAAAATTATCACTCTCTGTCAAGAAACCTGTCGGGCGATCGAAGATCTACAAAATCTGCAAGGGGGAACCCTGATCGTCGGCGCTTCCCAAACCACGGGAACCTATCTTCTTCCCCGCATGATCGGGCTTTTTCGGCAAAAATACCCAGAAGTATCCGTACAGCTACAAGTTCATTCCACCCGTCGCACCTCTTGGAGCGTTGCTAACGGTCAAGTGGATTTAGCCATTATCGGGGGAGAAGTTCCCGCCGAATTACAAGAAACCCTGCGGATTATCCCCTACGCAGAAGATGAACTGGCTTTAGTCCTGCCTATTTTTCATCCTCTGTCTAAGGTAGAAATGATTCAAAAAGAGGATTTATATCGACTAAAATTTATCACCCTCGATTCCCAATCGACGATTCGCAAAGTTATCGACAAGGTTTTAACTCGTTGCGAGATCGATACCAAGCGCTTAAAAGTGGAGATGGAACTTAACTCGATCGAGGCGATTAAAAATGCCGTACAATCCGGGTTAGGGGCGGCTTTTGTCTCGGTGACAGCGATCGAAAAAGAACTACAAATGGGAGTTATCCACGCTACCAGAATTAAAGATGTGGAAGTACGACGCACTTTGTCGGTAATTATTAACCCGAATCGCTATCGATCAAAAGCCGCCGAAGCTTTTACCCTAGAAATACTACCCCAATTCTCCACCTATCCCGAATATCTGGCTGACGACCACAACTTTGAACCGATTCCTAACTCGCAACCCGCCGAAATTATTAGTAAATAAGTCGCTCGAGATGGGCAAAATCTCCCTCCGAACATTTAAGCTATCTCTTGGGAAAATTACTGGCCCGATAAATTACTTTTTTATCGACTTTAATCCAATGGAGACTCTCTAAACGACTTCTAAGATTAGTAATAGTTACTCCCAACTCGTCGGCGATCGCATACAGATGTCCCCATTTAGTCAAGTCACGTCCCTTGATGGCTTTCTCTAACTCACTCATCGGCATTAGTAAACAACTGGCAAAATATTGTGCTTGCCATTCAATTCTTTGGCTAGAATCAACTGTCCGACACAGAAAAGGTTGAATTGTCTCTAGGGAATCTCCCTGATTGATTCGATCCAAAAAGTTAGAGACAGCTGTTTGATTAATATGAAGGACAAAATGACCAATTTCATGGGCTAAACTGGAATTTTTAAAACCTTCTTTTGCTAGGGATGAATTTTGGGAATCTTTTAAGAATTTTACATCTTCATTAAGAATAATTTTCTTTTCTGTGGGAATAATCATTGCGGCGATTTCTCCCTCTTTATCTGGCTTTATATCCGTCCATTCAATAGCCAAATCAAAATGATCGGCGGCTGCTTCCGCAATATCGCAATTTTTTAAGGGACGACGACGATGAGCTTTTACTTTCTTAAGAATATTGTCTGCCTGAGCTTCAATCACTGTTTTGGGAATAAAACTATAGGGTTTAATAATATCCAAGATATTTACTCCTGCTCATCTAATTTTGTCGCCTCAGAAATAATTTTTTTGGCAAAATTGGGATTGTCTTTCATGCGACGCAATAAAATCGGCATTTGTTGGTATTTTTGAACTAACTCTTTGAAGACTTTTTGATCATCTGAACTCAGTCGTCCCGCCAATTCTCCTAATTTTTGAGCATTTAATTTTAAATGAGTCGCTAAGGACTCAATAACTTGCTGACTAGGAGGATAACCCGCATGATCATTTTCTAGCTTCGATAGATAGGTATAGTCCACCCCAATCAACTTAGCTAGTTCTCTCTGACTATATTCCTCCTCTCGACGAGCTTTGCGGATAACCTGTCCAAATGTTTCTGACACTGCTTTTCTCTCAATCGCTCAAAAAAAATTATATCAAGGGTTGACTATTTAAGTCAACATAAGCTAGAGTTAGTTCATTGGCGTTGATTATTTTAGTCAATACAAGAGCAAACACTGCCGTATCATCCTAGCATTTTCCTGACTGAGGGGAAAAATCGTGTCCTGCCAGTTTCCCAAAAAGCCTTGGTATCCTCCGATGAGCTATAGTCTTTGGCGATCGCTTAAACCAGCGATGGGCCATGAGAATTGGCATTGTCAGACAAAACGGGGGTTTGAAAAAGCGCGAAACAAAGAACCAGAAGTCCAAAGATTACTATCACAAGATAATCAACCGCAAAAAATTGGTAAGTTGGCACAACGGGGAGTTTTTGAGTTTCATCAAGATCTAGGGAGATTATCGGGTCCTGATGGGGTGGAACAAGTCGCAGAAATCCTGCAATTAAATCAAGAATCGCCAGAAATTCAAGCCAGGGTTTTAGTAATTTTAAACAATTACTATCAACAACCAATTTTATTGAATAAACAGATTATTGATTTACCTAGAGGTGATGAAGGTTATCCAGAACCTATTGTTATCGAGCAAGGTAACTATCGGTTTAATTTGTCCGCTGCCTTTGATTGTATTTTTAGAGAAGCTGATGACACTATACATATTTTAGATTTGAAAACTGGTCACTCTAATTTTGATCTTCGCCAGGCTCATGTTTATTTACTGGCGGCTAGTTACCGTTATCCTCAGGAAAAAATTGTCGCTTCTTTTTACAATTTAGAAACCCAAACAAGCTCAAAAAAAATATCCCTGTCTTCCGAGGCAATAGAAGCAGTTAAAATCGAACTAGCTTTCCTGTCCAAAAAACATCAACAACAACTACAAAAATATAAAGATCACCCTGAAGATTTTTATAATATTTTCCCGCCCCAAAGTGGCTATGCCTGTCGTTATTGTCCTTTTACCTCGATTTGTGATTATGCAAATAAGGAGGTTTAGATCATGAGTTATACAGCAGCTAACACAGCCAATTCCCAGCTTTTTTTGAGTGAAATTATTTCCTTAACTCTCAAGAATAGTGGTTTAAATTGTTTTAAGCTTAATTATCAAGTTACTAGGAAAATAGGTAATCGTTTTAGTTGGCAATTCAGTCGTAAGTTTCCCGATGTGGTGGTTATTTTTGAAGATAATTGTTTTTGGGTATTAGCTAAAGATGAAAAATTTCTTCCCTCTCCACAACAGTGGAAAGAAGCTTTATCAGATATTCAAGAGGTTTTACGAGAAGATATTGGCGATAACTATTATTCTATTCATTGGCTAAAAGACTTTCAGATAACAGCTTTAGTCACAGCACAATTAGCAGTTAGAATTCTGAAAATATTTGGTAAATTTTCCTATCCAATAGTTTTTCCCAAAGATAGTCAGATAAGTGAAAACCAAGTACAGGTAAGGAGAGAAGTTAACTTTTGGGCAGAAATCATCAATGACACCGATCCAGCTATTTGTTTAACTGTTGAAAGTAGTATTGTCTATAGTGGAGATTTAGAACAGTTTTATGAAAATCATCCCTATAGACAAGATGCTGTTAAATTATTAGTAGGTTTAAAGGTTAAAGATAGAGAAACCAATGGGACAGCTAAAATTATTAGAATAGCGGGTACAATTGGGGAAAAAAGAGAGTATCTATTAACAAAAGCTACGGGTTCAATTAGTCGAAGAAAATTAGAAGAAGCTCATCTGGAACAACCAGTGGTGGCGGTACAATTTGGCAAAAATCCCCGGGAGTATATTTATCCATTAGCAGCTTTAAAACCCTGTATGACAGATAAAGATGAGAGTCTATTTCAAGTCAATTACGGAGAGTTATTAAAGAAAACAAAAATCTTCTATGCTGAACGACAAGAACTATTAAAGTTATATAAACAGGAAGCACAAAAGACTTTAAATAACTTTGGATTTCAGTTAAGAGAAAGAAGTATTAACAGCAGGGAAAATCCCGACTTCTTTTGGACTCCTTCTATTTCTCTTGAGCAAACTCCTATCTTATTTGGTAAGGAAGAAAGGGGAGAAAAAAGAGAAACTCTCAAAGGATTATCGAAGGGTGGTGTATATAAACGTCATCGAGAATATGAGGATCATGCTCGTAAAATTCGTTTAGCTATTCTGAAACCAGCTAATTTAAAAGTGGGAGATTTTAGAGGACAATTAGAAAAGCGATTAAAACTTTATAAATTTGAGACTATTTTGCCACCAGAGAATCAAATAAATTTCTCTGTTGAAGGTGTAGGATTTGAAAAAAGAGCCAGACTGGAAGAAGCAGTTGATCAATTAATTCGAGGAGAAATTCCTGTAGATATTGCTTTAGTATTTCTTCCTCAAGATGATCGCAATGCTGATAATACTGAAGAAGGAAGTTTATATTCGTGGATTAAAAAAAAGTTCTTGGAGCGTAGAGTTATGACTCAAATGATTTATGAGAAGACTTTAAATAATAAGAGCCAATATAATAATATTCTCAATCAAGTTGTCCCCGGAATCCTGGCCAAATTAGGAAATTTACCCTATGTCCTTGCTGAACCTCTAGAAATTGCCGATTATTTTATTGGTTTAGATGTGGGAAGGATTCCTAAAAAAAATCTTCCGGGGAGTCTCAATGTTTGTGCAAGTGTGCGACTATATGGAAAACAGGGAGAATTTGTTCGCTGTCGGGTAGAAGATAGTTTAACCGAGGGAGAAGAAATTCCTCAAGGTATTCTGGAAAATTGTTTACCGCAAGCTGAACTAAAAAATCAGACAGTTCTCATTTACAGAGATGGTAAATTTCAAGGAAAGGAGGTTGACAATTTACTGGCAAGAGCGAGAGCAATTAATGCTAAATTTATTCTCGTAGAATGTTATAAGACTGGCAGTCCTAGACTTTATAATCTTGAGCAAAAACAGATAAATGCTCCCTCCAAAGGATTAGCTTTAGCTTTATCAAATCGGGAAGTTATCCTGATAACGTCCCAAGTTTCTGAACAAATAGGTGTTCCTCGTCCCTTGCGCTTAAAAGTTAATGAATTAGGAGAACAAGTAAATTTAAAACAGTTAGTTGACACCACCTTAAAATTAACTTTACTTCACTATGGTTCTCTCAAAGACCCCCGTTTACCTATCCCTTTGTATGGAGCGGATGCTATTGCTTATCGACGCTTACAAGGAATTTGTCCTAGTTTATTAGAAGATGATTGTCAATTCTGGCTTTAGAGAGGAAAATTATGCACAATTCCCATAGCAATCCACACCATCTAGATGAATTAGTCAGTGATTTAGTTAACCAAATTAGTTTACTGACGGCAGAAAATCGAGCCATTAAAGAAAGATTAGCCTATCTTGAATGGGACTTGCATCGAGAAAATGGTTGTTGACAAGCCGAAAATTTATCTCTGCGTCAAATGGTTGACTACTGCTCCGAAGAATATAATTCTCTTGAGGATTCTCTAAGATAATTACTATAGCAGTTACTAGGAATTGCACAGCTTGTTTTTCCCGGGGATCAAGCTTTAGATTTTTTTCTTATTTCTTTGAGCGAAAAATGTCTATCATCAAAGGCGATATTATCCCGCCAATTTATGATACCAGCGATCGGTCAAAATCATCCCCAATCTGGTAATTATGCCCCCCTAGATAGCCATCTCTGGGCCGATGCCACCTATCCCCTCGGGGCCCATTATCGGGGCGATAGTGTCACCTTTGCCGTCTATTCTAAAAATGCCAGTCAGATTCTTCTGGAAATCTACGATCGCCCGACGGGAGAAAACGCTAAGTATGATTACTGGTTGACAAAAAACCCAAATGATGATATATGGCGGGCAAAAATCGCCAGTATTGCCCACGGCAGTTACTACGCTTTTCGCTGTTGGGGTCCCAATTGGCAATTTGATCAAAAATGGCAAAGAGGCCACAGTAACGCCGGTTTTCGGGCAGATGTGGACGATTTTGGCCATCGTTTTAACCCCAATAAAGTCCTCTTCGATCCCTACGCGCGAGAACTTTCCCACGACTTTGAAACCCTGGCCATGATCGCAGCCGGAGAAAATGCGGGAATGTATGCCACGGGAGAAGGGGACTACAAAGGAGTGATCCGGCGGCAATACGATACGGGCAAATGGTCGCCCAAAGGCATTGTTATCGCCCCGGATGGGACTTCTACCGGGATTCGTCCCCGTCTGGGCGACGAAAAAGCGATCATTTATCGAAAATTTGGGTCTAAAACCCCGTCCTTTAGCGTAGCGGAGGACGGCTTGACATTTCTAGCTAAATAGTTTACCATAGTAAATGTAGTTTGGTAAACAAGATGTTAAAAGCGTTTAAGTACAGAATCTATCCGACCAGTGAGCAATCAGTTTTGCTCGCCAAGTCGTTTGGCTGTACTAGATGGTTTTACAATTACGCTCTCAACTTAACATCCGAAACTTACAAGCAAACTGGAAAAGGATTAAGCAGAGACGAAATAATTAAGCTGCTGCCTTCCTTAAAAAAAGAGTATGAGTGGTTAAGCGAAGTACCATCGCAGGTATTACAACAAGCTGCTTTAAATCTTTCTAGTGCTTTCCTTAACTTTTTTGAAGGTAGAGCTAAATATCCTAACTTCAAGAAAAAGCAAAATAGGCAGTCGATTAGATTCCCTCAACACTGTAAGTTAAAAAATGATGTTTTGGTATTACCTAAAATTGGTGAAGTCTATTGCAAAGTTTCACGGCAACCAGAGGGAGACTTAAAGTCTGTTACGGTTTCAGTTAATCCATCAGGAGAATATTTCGCATCTTGTCTCTATGATGATGGTCAGGATTTACCCCAAAAATCATCAGAAGGAAAAGCTATCGGGATAGATGTTGGACTAACCCATTTTGCTATTACATCAGATGGGACTAAACACGGGAATCCTCAATACTATCGTAAGTACGAACAA
>NZ_JADBTF010000496.1:0-12272 GCF_020246295.1 Microcystis sp. M090S1
CCTTGTAGGTGTAGTCGGACTAGACATGAAACTGTAAGACCAAAATTAGCTTTGCTAGTAGCGGCAAGATTCAGCCCAAGAATCTCCGCACTTTTAGGGCGGAGAGTGTCAAGTAATCAGTAAAGCTATCGTTGCCGAGGCAAAATTAACTAACTCGATTATCGCTATTGAAGACCTAACCGGTATTCGAGAGAGAACCAACCAACAACCACGAAACAAGACCGAGAGAAGACGGTCTAACTCTTGGGCTTTCTATCAACTTCGACAATTTCTCGAATACAAAGGCATCAAGGAAGGAGTTGAGGTTATCGCGGTCAATCCACGATATACCTCTCAAACCTGTCATTGTTGCCTACATATCGGAATTAGAAGCGGTAAATCGTTTAAGTGTAGTAATAAGACTTGTGGTTGGATTGGTGACGCAGACGCAAACGGTAGCAAGATGATTAGACTTTTGGGGCTGAGTGTAATCCAGCCCAGAGAGCCGAATTTATTGGCTTGCCCGATAAGTTTAGGGTTACAGAAAGCTCCCGTTAAGCTGACGCTTTAACGGGAGTAGATTACTAAGGACTCTCCAGAGTTGAGGTACAGCTAACCGTGCGAATTCCTCTCGACTACTACAGGATATTGGGAATCCCCTTTCAGGTGAGTGCCGAGCAGATTGATTTGGCCCACGCCGACCGGGGACGGCAATTGCCACGTCAAGAATACAGTCAAACAGCGATCATTGCCCGTCAGCACTTGTTAGATGAAGCTTACCAAGTGTTAAGTGCTGCGGATCGCCGTCGTGATTACGATGCTCAATTTTTCGACCCCAATCCCTTGCTTCTCAACCCAGAAAGCAGTGCCGAAAACCTAGATTCTCAGGGTGGGGAGGCGGCCGCGGCTTCGCCGGAATATCCCACTCCCCAGATTACCATTGCCCCCGCCGATCTGGTGGGAGCTTTGCTCATCCTGCAAGAGTTGGGAGAATACGAGTTAGTGATTCGTTTGGCCGAAACTTATCTAGATTTAGAGCCAACTACTCGCCCAGACATGATCTTAACCTTGGCCTTGGCCTACGGGGAATTAAGTCGGGAATATTGGCAGGATAAAAATTATGAACAAGCCGCCAGCACCGCGGCCAAGGCCCTGACTTGGTTGGAACAAGAACAAATGTTCCCGCAAGTGGCCAGCGAGATTCGCCATGATTGCGATCGCCTGCGTCCCTACCGGATACTGGAATTGTTATCCCAAGAAAAAAAACCTAGTCTTGCCCGTCAGCGCGGCTTAAATCTCTTGGAGGAGATGTTGGCCGCTCGCGGCGGCATCGATGGCCAGGGTGACGATCGCTCTGGGTTGGGGGTGGATAATTTTTTACGCTTTATTCAACAGTTACGGGTTTATTTAACTCAGGCCGAACAGGAGAAAATCTGGGCAAAAGAGGCACAACGCCCCTCGGCGGTGGGTAATTATCTGCTGGTCTATGCCTTGATCGCCCGCGGTTTCGCCCAAAAACAACCCGCCGCTATTGTCGCAGCCAGCGATCGCCTACAGCAATTACAAAAACATCAGGATGTCTCCCTAGAGCGATCGATCTGCGCCCTACTGCTCGGTCAGACGGAACGAGCAAGCACAATTTTAGAAAAAAGTCAAGAGCAAGAAATATTAAATTATATTAAGGAACAATCCGGGCAATCTGCCGATCTTTTACCCGGGCTATGTCGTTACGGTGAGCGTTGGTTACAAACAGAAGTTTTCTGCCATTTTAGTGATTTAGTCGAGCGGAAAGCCTCACTCAAAGAGTATTTTGCCGAGGAAGAAGTACAAAATTATTTAGAAGAATTGTCAGGTTTTCCTGACGAAAAAGTTCCCGTATCGGTTCAAGAAAAGGTTGGCGAACCCTTAGAATCGGAAGTAAATGTTCTGAAAACCCACACCCCCCCCACCCATTTAAACCCAGTGCCAGGAGTGACACCGATGAGGGAATCTGCTTATTCTTCTTCCCACTCTCGTCCCCAAAAACCGTCTTTAGCTAGAGTTAACGGTGAGCGGACAAGCACTGCTGTACCTGCCCTGAGAGCCACCGCTCAGGAGGAAACTCTCACCCCCTATACTCAGGGTAGTGTGGTGGTGACAGCAGCCTATCGTCAACCGGCACTTAATCCCCCCCGTCGTCGTCCTAGTCGCCCGCGCCACCAAGCAGCAGGCAACTCCGGGCCGGCAGCCCTAGAAACGGCAAAAACTGCCGTAGTCGCACCGAAACGGAGACGACCAGCCCGCAGAAAACTGCGACTCGATCGAGTGGCGATATTAGGGGTAGGATTAGTGGGAACAATCGCGGTTTTGTCCTTGGGGGTAAAGGCAATTGTCGATAGTCAATCTCCTTTGGCAGCCTTGCAAGGGGAACAGTTACCGATTTCTTTAAATACTCCCATACTAGAAATTCCCTCGGCTAATGCGGAAGTGATGGAAGGGATTCCCTTGGACAAGGAAACAGCCAAGGAGACGATTCAAGCTTGGTTAGCAGCAAAATCGGCCGCTTTTGGCAGTGAACACCAAAAAGAGCAATTGAAAGAGGTTTTAACAGGTTCAGCCTTGGAACTTTGGCAAAAACGAGCGGCGGCTTTACAGGGAAATAACTATCGGCACTACGATCATCAAGTGGAGGTGCGGTCGGTCACTAATAATGCGAAAAATCCTAATTTAGCGACGGTGGAAGCGATAGTAAACGAAAAGACGATGTATTTCCATAATGGCAAAGAAATTGTCAATAGTTCCGATAATGAGTCCTCGAACGTGCGCTATGATTTGGTACGGCAAGGAGATAAATGGTTGATCGAAAACACCGAAGTCTTAAAAACCAAAGTTTTACCCTGATTTTTCCCGATTAAATCCCCAAAAACTAGGCTTTAGGCTGCCCGCACACCCAATAAAGGCTGCATGGCAGCCTTTTCAGTGGGAAGTGGGGAAGTGGGGAAGTGGGGAGAAGGGAGCAGGGAGAAAAAAGCTGATAACTGATAACTGATAACTGATAACTGATAACTGATAACTGATAACTGATAACTGATAACTGATAACTGATAACTGATAACTGATAACTGAAGACCGACTCCTGCAAAGGCAAACTTTGTACCTCACCATTAAGATAACTTCTATATCTTTAGACTGATAAATGCTCGATTCGCTTAATATTTTTTAACATAAAATACGCTCTTTTATCGCTGTAATTAGTTCCCTAGAAGTCAAGCTAATGAGTTATGATACTAGGTAGGAATCCATAGTTCTTAGAGGAAAAAAGCGGGGCAATCTCAATGTTTTGCCCACCGACAAGACCATGATTTTGATGTTTTAAAAATCTCGCATAAGTCTTTAAGAACTTTTAAAATCAGCATTCACACAGGAGGGATATTATGACAGGTAAGAGTAAACGCGGTTTTGCCTCTATGGATCAAGCTAAACAACGGGAAATCGCTAGTAAAGGTGGTAAAGCTGCTCATCAAAAAGGTACAGCCCACGAATTTACCTCCGAAGAGGCTCGCGAAGCGGGACGAAAAGGTGGTGAAGCGGTTAGCCGAGATCGCGCCCACATGGCAGCTATCGGACGGGAAGGGGGCAAAAATTCTCACAAAGGCAGTGGCAAAAACTCAAACTCCGAAGAAAATTCCCCAGCCAACGAGTCTATAGGTGAAAACTACTCAGATTTTAGCAACTCGGAGGCAAATAGTTGACTTTGGTTGACTTTTTCTCGGGCTGAGAGGGTGTTAGGTGTTAGGTGTTGGGATTTTAGGGTTTTAGGGTTTTAGGGTTTTAGTTGAATTCCCCCATTTCCCCATTTCCCCATCCCCCCATTTCCCCATTTCCCCATTTCCCCATCCCCCCAATAAATACTTAAGGTTCGATACTGACAATCCAAGTCCCAACGTAGAGACGGACGGGAATATTGCCAGAGGCAATCACATCACAGGTAAAGTAATAAGTGCCTAATTCAGGATTTCTGACATTAGACATGACGATTTCAACTTTGCTGGTCGGATCGATCGGTTGTTCGGGGACAATTTGAATAATGCGACTATCCTTATCCCAAATCACTTCCTTTAAAGGTAAAGATTTGCCGTTGGTGCGTACCTCGATTTTATTAGTGTCAAACTGGCCGTTAAAATAATCGGGATAGGAAATAAAAAAAGCCGAGGCCCCTTGGGAGAGTTTTTTCGGGGGAATATAGAGTTTATAACGATCCATTTGCCGGGGACGACCACCAAATTGCAAGAAATAATCTAAAATATCCTTGCGATCGACTCCACTAAAAATGGTTAGGCCGGGGTTGCCATTGGCTAAAGTTATTTTTGGTAAAATAATCCCCGCACCCACAGCTAAAGATAGAGCAATTAAAGCGGGTGCTTTAGCATATTTAATTACTTTTGTCAAGACTTTTAACATAAATTTTAACCCAAAGTGAGGGGGATGGTGACGGCCGCAAGGAGCCTAATACAGTTCAACTGTAACAAAACCCGCTCGTTTCTTACCTAGACCTTTGCCAGTCCGATAAGTGTCTTGGTTAACGCTTCATCGCTCGCGCCATATCCCGTTGATCCTGACGACGTTTCAAATCTTCGCGTTTATCGTGTAATTTCTTGCCTCTACCGAGGCCAATGCTGATTTTTACCCAACTACCTTTAAAATACATCTTCAAAGGCACAAGAGTTAAGCCTTTCTGTTCCACTTGACCGATGAGTTTGCTGATTTCCTTTTTGTGCATCAACAATTTTCTCGTCCGGCGCGGATCGTGATTAAAATATTCGCTACTCTGTTCGTAGGGGGAAATATGAACATTAATTAACACCGCTTCACCATTGCGGACTAAAACGTAACCATCCCGCAGGTTTACCTTACCGGCACGCACGGATTTAACCTCGGTCCCCAGCAACTGCACCCCCGCTTCAAAAGTCTCTAAAATCTCGTAGAGATGGCGTGCTTGCCGGTTATCACTGATAATTTTGATTTTGTCGTCTTGATTGGCCATATAGTCAAGTGAAAAGTGAAAAAGCTGTTGGGTGTTGGGGTGTTGGGGTTTTAGGGTGTTGGGGTTTTAGGGTGTTGGGGCTTTAGGGTTTTAGGGTTTTAGGGTGTTGGGGTTTTAGGGTGTTGGGGTTTTAGGGTTTTAGTTGAAATTCCCCATTTCCCCATTTCCCCACTTCCCCATTCCCCCATTCCCCCACTTCCCCATTCCCCCATTTCCCCATTTCCCCATTTCCCCATTTTCCCATTTCCCATTGCCCTATCTTACTCGCTCTTTTGCTCTCTCTGGACTGACTGCTTGCCGCTCTTTGGTGATCACTGGCCTTGTCAGGGGGAACGAGAAGGGAGAAAATGAGAGCAGTGTTAAATTTTTATGAAGTTTGGTTCTGTGGACAAAATTCGTACTGTTTCCGATAGTAAGCGTGATTTTTATACTCGCCACACCCGCCCCATCAATTCGGTGTATCGGCGCGTGGTTGAGGAATTATTAGTCGAGATGCACCTGCTCTCCGTTAATGTAGATTTCCATTATGATCCAATTTATGCCCTTGGTGTGGTTACTTCTTTCGAGAAGTTCATGGAAGGCTATCGTCCGGGGGAGGATAAACCGAATATTTTTAATGCTTTGTGCCAAGCGGTTAACGGTAATCCCGAAGTCTATCGTCGTGATGCCGAAAATATGATCGCTATTGCCAAAGAAACTAATATTGATTCCTTGCTTTCCCAACTGCAAAACCCTGCTCTGGGTGGTAACAATCAGTTGTCTGATAGTTTAGTTTCGGTTATCAACGCGCCTAAGTTTAAGTATAGTCGCCTGTTTGCCATCGGTCTCTATACTATTTTGGCGGAAGCACAACCGGACATGATCAAGGAAAAAGAAAAACGCGAACAAATTTTGCAAAAGTTCTCAGAAATTCTCCATCTCTCCAGCGAGAAACTGCAAAAAGACCTCGATGTTTATCGCGGTAATCTTGATAAAATGGATCAGCTGCTCAAGGTTATCGAAGATGCCCTAGAAGCAGAAAAGAAAAAACGTCAACAAAAAGAACAGGAAAAACAAACCACCCCGCAATAAAGGCTCTCAACCGGAAATTACCGCGTGCAGACAAGGGAATAGGGAACAGAAAAAGGATTAAATCGGCTCTCTTTCTTTACTGTTCCTTCTGACCTCGTTCTAAAATTAAGATCGGCAACCCTTAATATTTATCTCCCGTGACTAACTCCTCCATCACCGCACCCGTAACCGATATTTTGGCAAAAGCGCGGTCAGGGGCGAATTTATCGGCAAAAGAAGCGATTATCTTGCTAGGAACTACCGATAACCGTTTAATTGCCCGGATTCGGGAAACGGCCGACTTTTTGCGTCGTCAACAGGTGGGAGATACCGTCACCTACGTTATCAATCGCAACATTAATTTTAGTAACATCTGTGAGCAGCATTGCAGTTTTTGTGCATTCAGACGCGATGAAAATGAAGAAGGGGCCTTCTGGCTTAATTTAGAGGAAATTATCGCTAAAGCGGCGGATGCCGTCCGTCGTGGGGCGACGGAAATTTGTATGCAGGGAGGATTAAACCCAAAAGCCAAGATTAAGGGCAATTCCTTAGACTATTACCTCGAAATTGTTAAAAACCTGAAACAAGCCTTTCCTGACCTGCATTTACACGCTTTTTCGCCCCAAGAAGTCCAATTTATTGCTAGAGAAGACGGTTTAAGTTACGAAAAAGTTATCGCTTCCCTGCAAGAAGCAGGAGTCAATTCTCTGCCGGGGACGGCTGCCGAGGTGTTGGTGGATGAGGTAAGACGGGTAATTTGTCCAGAAAAAATCGATGCCGCCACTTGGTTAGAAATAGTCGGTATTGCCCATCGCTTGGGGTTACATACCACCAGTACCATGCTCTGCGGTCATATTGAAACCCCTAGCCAACAGGTGCAGCACCTCGAAAAAATTAGAAAACAGCAAGAAATCGCCCTAGAAAATAATTATCCGGCTAAAATCACCGAATTTATTTTATTGCCTTTTGTGGGACAATCAGCCCCCAAACCCCTGAGAAATCGAGTCGGACGAGATCAACCAATTTTAGCCGATACATTAAAATTAACAGCAGTGGCGCGGATTTATTTGGGCAATAGCATTAAAAATCATCAACCCAGTTGGGTAAAATTGGGCTTACAGGGGGCGACAGAAGCTTTAAACTGGGGTTGCAACGATCTCGGTGGTACTCTCATGGAAGAACATATTACCACTATGGCCGGGGCTGTGGGCGGTACTTGTTTGACCGTCGAGGAATTAGCAACGGCGATTAAATCCCTCGATCGCCCCGCCCGTCAACGGGATACAATCTATTAGAGTCTATTTAACCCGAATCCTGGATTAGCTGAAAGCTTGATCCTGTCCCGGGTTACAACTTTCCTTCTCCCGTCCGACTGAAGTTAATTGAGTATTAAGAAGGTGCGCTATTGAGATAGTTATATTCTCCGACCTGATAGATCAAATTAGCTACGAGTCCTGTCCAACCTGTTTGATGGCTTGCTCCCAGTCCTTGACCCGTATCTCCGTGAAAATATTCGTAGAACAGTATTAAATCCTGACCATCAGGGGTTTTGAAAAGCTCACGAAGTTTTGGGTTATCTCCGTAAACTGGTCGTTTCCCTGACCAATCAGGCAGGAAAATCTTAATGAGTTTCTTAGATAGTTCAATTGAAACTTCTTCAAGGCTAATTTTGTGGTGCGATACTGAAGGACATAATACTCCAAAGTCTTTTTCTTTTAAACAGACATTGAAGTATTTATGAAACTTCTTCAGAGATTCAATAATCAGAAAATTCATGGGAAACCATACCGGACCACGCCAATTAGAATTTCCAGTATGTACAGGAGTTTTTGTTTCAGCAGGTTCGTATTTCATTTCAATTGGAAAAGGCTGCACATCTGGATTTGCCTTAATTTCAGGATGCCATACAATTTTTATCATACCATCCAATTGATACGGGTGTTCTTCATGAAATTTAGACAAAGATCGAATTCCATAATCACTTAAGAATTCCTTTTCGTCAAGAAGCTTATCAATGATATTTTGTAATTTCTTCTTGTTGACAATTGATAAAAATAAATCTAGGCACTCATGTAAATCTGATCGAATATCAACACATTCTTCTTCTCCCAGTAAATACTTGAATTCTTCCTCATTCCTAAACCTAGCAAAACAAGATTCTGGATTATAAAAGCTTGCTCTTAAATTCCTAGTTAAATCTGTTTCTGTTTCTTTCCCAAAAGTTTCCACAGTGAACAAAGGAACAATACCAAGAATGGAGCGATATTTTAGTGGTAATTCTAAGGAAAATTTTTCCAGAGAAATTTTCAAAACTTCATAGTAGAAGTTATCATTGCTATCCCAAAAAGCAACTTGATTTTTGTCAACAATTTCGTTTATTTCATGGACAATTAATATGAAGTTTTTCAGGAAATCTTTTGCAGAATTTTCACGCTCTTTTTGCTTCTCTACATCTAACTTAGTAACTATTGTCAACATATTCAAATAAAACATTGCTATCCAACTTGTGGCATCAATTTGTTCTATTGTGACTGTTTCTTGGGTGAGGAATTGATTTCGATCAACTATAGATATATTATCTAATCCTAAAAATCCAGCCTTAAAAACATATTTCTCTTTTGTTTCTCCTGATTGTTTAGGTAGCCTGTTATTTTTTAGCCACCAATCTAAAGTCTTTTGCAAATTATCAAAGATTAATTGCAAAAATTTTTGATCGCAAGGAGAGCCATATATGTCATGCTCTATTTCGTCAACTTTCAAAGCTGCCCAAGCAAGAATGGGAGGGTTTACTTCATCAAAACCAAATTCACAAGACGGAATTTGCCCATTATCTTTGCTGTACCATGGTTGAGTAAAAAGCAATATTTGCTCTTTAGCAAAATCTGGATCGATTAAAGCAAGGGTAATCGCATGAAAAGCTGAATCCCAGACACAAAAATAAGGATATTCCCATTTATCTGGCATGGAAATTATATCTTCACCGTGCAAGTGAGTCCATTTCTTATTGCGGTCGTTATTTCTGATGTGTTCAGATGTTTTTCGTGGGGGATATATTTTATGCCACTTTCTGTCTTGATATGACCAATCTCCTTTGAGCCAATCTTGAACTATATAGTAATAAAATTGCTTGTTCCATAGCATTCCTGCAAATGCCTGTCGTTGAACTTGTCGTTCCTCATCTGAAATTGGAAAATCTGAAGGAGTAATAGCTTGATAAAATGCGTCAGTTTCTTCTTTGCGCTTGTCAAAAACCTTCTCAAAATCACTTCCAAAAGGATTAGCATCAGGTAGTTGATCTGGCGCAATATCTGTCAAGCGCAACCGTATCACTTGAGGTTTATCAGCATCAGCTTCAATAGTCAGATTATAGTGAGCGGCCGCTTTTGTCCCTTTCTGTTCAGGGTTGACTTTATCTAGCTCTTGATTAACGACATAATTGTTGATTCCGTCCTTAACGTATTTACTAGCATTAGGAGTATGGAAAATGCGTTCGTTGTTAGTTTCATTTTCAGTAAATAACAGAGGAGTATCTCCTTTACAATAGAGATAATAATCACCTAACTCGCCATGATGAGCTTTGATCACCATATTATTGCCAGTTTTTTCCAAAACTCTCTGCAAACTTGGTTTTTGTTTTTCCCTTTCTGCATCTCCCAACCAAGACCAAGTGTTACGAAACCAGAGAGTAGGTAAAATATGTAGTGGATGAGCTTCAGAGCCTCGATTCCGAACAGTAATTTTAATTAAAATATCTTCAGGAGTCTTCTTGGCATATTCAATAACAACATCAAAGTATCCCTTGCCGAAACAATTAGTATCAATTAGCTCATATTCAGGTTTATCTTTTCCTCGTTTATTATTCTCTTGAATGAGCTTCTTATAAGGAAATTCATAAGGATACTTATACAAGGCCTTCATATAAGAATGAGTGGGATTATTATCTAGATAAAAGTAATATTCCTTGACATCTTCCATGTGATTTCCTTGATTAGGCCAGCTATCGAATCCTGTTAAACCAAAAAATCTTTCTTTGAGATGCTTTTCGGAATGCTGATCTTTTTCATTCCAAAGCTCATCTTTTCCATTCCAAAGGGTTAGGGCAAAACATAGACGCTGACGCTCATCAGAAATTCCCAATATTCCATCTTCTCCCCAACGATAGGCACGAGAACGAGATTGCTCGTAATCAAAATATCTCCAAGTATTACCATTCTGACTATAATCTTCTCGGACAGTTGCCCATTGGCGATCGCTTAAATAGGGACCCCATTTTTTCCAAGGGATATTTTGTTCACGGACTTCTTGCAAGCGTTTGTATTCTTCAGTTTGTTTCCGAGCTTCTGCGAAGGAATTATCTTTTTGGGTATCTTGAGTTGTCAACATGACTTTTCTCCTTTATCTTCATTTTTTGTCCTGTACTTAGCTTTTTGCAGTCCTTAGATTTTTTGTCCTGTACTTAGGTACTTGGTATGGTGGACTTGTTGAACCAAGAATCCCTCCCATGAGCGCTTCGGGGAGCGTCAAATCACCAACTGCCTTTAAATCCCGAAGCTCCAGTCACCAGCACCTTTTCCCCAGACCACCGCTACCCTAAGAGTTGGGAGATAGGCATTTCTTGCATGGCTATAACCTCCTTTTCTCTGAAAAAGTGTCTTATCAGGTTCTGACCTAATTCTATCGAGAAGCAAACTAAGTATAACTACTTAAGTAAAAAAACTTAATATAAATTGGGTTGGGGATAGGCCGAAACTCTGCTGCTATCCCAGCCAGTCAACCTGATTTTTTGGTGGAATTCATGGCAAAATCTTCTTAGCCTGAACTAACTTTAATCAAGCCCAACAATCTCCCCCTTGCCGGCAATCACTTCGCCGATTTGGTAGGCATTAATCCCAGAGGATTGTAGTTGATTAATAGTCAATTGCGCCAGATCTGATGGGACAATGATCACAAAACCGATACCCATATTAAAAGTATTAAACATGGCTTCGGCATTAACCGAACCCATCTGGGCTAACCAGTGAAAAATCGGCAAAACCGGCCAACTTTTGCGGTAAATCTGCACAGAATGCCCTTTACCTAAGCAGCGGGGCAAATTTTCTGGGATGCCACCCCCGGTAATGTGGGCCATGGCGTGAATATCTAACCCAGAGCGCAAAAGTTCTAGCACAGGTTTAACATAAAGTCTAGTGGGAGTTAACAAAACTTCACCTAAGCTAGAGCCGGCCAAAATTTCGGGGCAATCTTGCCAATTTAAGCCCTGGGTGTCGATAATCTTACGAACAAGACTAAAACCGTTACTGTGAACCCCACTACTGGCTAAACCGATAGCCACATCGCCGATTTGCACCTTACTGCCGTCGAGTAATTGACTTTTTTCGACAATACCGACGCAAAAACCCGCTAAATCGTACTCTCCCGCCGAATAAAACCCCGGCATCTCCGCCGTTTCCCCTCCCAAAAGAGTACAACCACTATCACGACAGGCCCTAGCGATTCCCGATACCACCGCTGCTAACTGTGACGCTTCCAGTTTACCGGTGGCGAGATAATCCAAGAAAAATAAAGGTTCAGCCCCGGAGGTTAAGACATCGTTGACGCACATGGCCACGAGGTCAATTCCCACCGTATCATGGCGATTGAGACTATGGGCAATTTTCAGCTTGGTTCCCACACCATCAGTTCCCGATACTAACACCGGTTGCCGATAACCGGAAGGTAACTGAAAATAGCCCCCAAAACCGCCTAAACCGCCGATAACTTCGGGACGGAAGGTACTTTCCACATTTTGGCGAATTTTCTCGACAAAAGCGCGTCCCGCTTCCACATCCACGCCCGCTTCTTTATAATCCATGCCCAATTGACCGATTGTATCTCTCAAATTTTACCCAGATTTCGGTCCCATGGGAATTATGAATTATGAATTATGAATTGGGAAGTGGGGAGGAAAGGGTGCGCGAGACGGCCAAAATTGCTGCTTTGACTCGAAGGTGACAATCCGTCGTAACGCAGCACCTATGATCGACTCATCGACTAAGTAGCTGGTTACAATTAAAGATAAAATACAAAGAACCAGAAGCCTGCGCCACTATCTAACAATTAATTGAGATTGCTTAATTAGGGTTTGCTGAAAAAGTACGGGCGAAGCATTCGGATAGAAAATCTACGGTGTCACCGATAGGTTATTACCCGAATGCTTCGCCCCTACAGGACGCAATCGCCG
>NZ_JADBTF010000497.1:0-18177 GCF_020246295.1 Microcystis sp. M090S1
ATTGTCCTACTTTTAGGGGGATTATTCGGAGCTTTATTTTCTTCCCCACTTTCCTTAGCCTCTCTCTGGGAAGAGATTGTCATCGCCTATAATTTGGGCAAAAATACTCGACCTTTTTTAGCGCAAAAATGGGAACTAGCTTGGGAGAAATCCCTGCTAGTTTGGCGGCAAGAATTGGCGATTGTCCACTCGAACCTAGAAAATTAATTTTGCCCGACTAATTAGCTGCCAGAGATTGCTGTTTTTCTCAAACTCAACTTGGGCAATTTGATCGAGAAAAACTCTAGACTAACTAACTAGAATAAATCCCGATTAATGGGATAAAACACGGTCATTTGCCGATTCAGGAGGCTCGATTCCAGTTTAGCAGGGGCTAGAGGACAGAAAAATTGTCAGACAATCGGGAAAAAGTGACAGGGGAAAAATTTTTCCGAACCGGAGTAGCAAAAAAATCCCAGTCCGGGTAAAATTGATTATCGATCGATTGTGTGAGGAGTCCGATCCCCATGACCAATAAACACACAGCAAGGCTGCTGGGTAGTTACCTGCAGCGCCTGCCTGCCCATAGCTGGCTCGTCCTAGTTTTTTGGGCTTTGATTATCGCCCCAGTCCAGGCTGCTGTCGAATTACGCATTGCCATCAGTAAAGGTGTTAGTGCCGTCTCCGTGGGCAGTTCCACCGATGCTGTGGTGAAAGATGGGGCCGGCAGAGTCTTAGGAGAATTGACCGCCATGAATGCCCTCAATGCTAATCCCAGAGGAAAAGCGGTGGGTTTGGCCGATTGGCAGGCCAGTCAATTGCTCATCGAACCGGAGAATGATGGTTACGTCTGGATTAACGATCGCTGGTATCGAGGACGGACAAGGATCATTCGGCAAGGTTCTGGGGTGACAGCCCTAAATTTAGTCGATTTAGAGGAATATCTCTATAGTGTCGTCGGTGCGGAGGCGATTCCCTCCTGGCCGCAAGAGGCCTTAAAAGCCCAATCCGTGGCGGCGCGCACCTATGCTCTCTACCAAATGAATACTTCCGGCAATCGCATCTACGATCTTGATACTACCACCCGCACCCAAGTTTATAAGGGTCTAGAAAGCGAGTTTACTAGCACCCACGAGGCAGTTAAGGCCACCGCCGGACAAATTATGAGTTTCAACGGCAAACCGATTCTAGCGGTGTTTCACTCCTCCTCTGGGGGCCATACGGAAAATGTCGAGGATGTTTGGAATTCCCCCTTACCCTACCTGCGCGGTGTCATCGATTACGATCAAGTCGCCCCGGTATTTCAATGGTCAAAAAACTTTAGCGCCAGGGAATTAGGCCGTTTAATCGGTGGTGTCGGTCGCGTGCGATCGCTATCTCCCGAAAGGACCACTCCCCACGGACGAGTGATTAGAATGCGTGTAGTAGGCGATCAAGGCTCTAAATTAATCTCTGATACCCAATTACGGCGAATACTCGAGCTGCGTAGTACCCTATTCACGATTTCAGCTGATAACGGTACTTTTGCCATTAATGGTCGCGGTTTCGGTCATGGGATCGGTTTAAGTCAATGGGGCGCTTTTTCCCTCGCCGACCAAGGGGTGACTTATGATCGCATTCTCAGCCATTATTATCAAAATGCTCGTTTAACTGAAATGCCCAACTAAAAAGGCTGTCAGCCATTTCCAGTCAACAGTAAACAGTGAACTGATCACTGATAACAAGGATCGAATCTAAAACCTAATTGGTTAAGCTAAGTAGGGAGGCACAATTATTTGTAGGATGGGTTAGCGGTAGCGTAAACTATGCTGGCGTTGGGTTTCATGCTTCAACCCAACCTACGTTCATCTGATCAGTGATCACTGATAACTGATAACTGATAACTGATAACTGATTATGAGATAATGTCTGATCTCACTTGTAATTTTTGACTTGCATGACCATCGTTACCGAAGCCTTAACCGAGTTGGAACCAGTCATAAAAACTACCTTTACCGTCGAGGAAATTCGCCAACTACTGCCCCATCGTTATCCCTTTGCCCTAGTTGATCGTATTATTGACTATGTACCCGGTCAAAAGGCCGTTGGCCTAAAAAATGTCACGATCAACGAGCCTTTTTTTCCCGGTCATATTCCCAATCGTCCCTTGATGCCTGGGGTGTTAATTGTTGAATCCATGGCCCAAGTGGGGGGAGTGATTTTGACCCAATTACCCGGGATGAAAGGTAAATTTTTTGCCTTCGCTGGCATTGATAAAACCCGTTTTCGTCGTCCTGTGGTGCCAGGGGATCAATTGATCATGACGGTGGAATTATTATCCTTCAAGATGAATAAAATTGCTAAAATGCAAGGGGAAGCAAGAGTCGATGGGCAATTGGCCGCTCAGGGCGAAATGATGTTTTCCATCTTTGATTGACCTATGAATTTTGATCGAGATCGTCTCCGACAAGAACTAAATTTATTTGCTATTCTAGGGGCTTTTATCACCAATATTTTCGCTAATATTTTCCCTCTCAACGGCGAAAATATCGGGGCTATCTCGAATACAGTTTTTCAAGATGTCTTAATTATTCCCGCTAATTATGCTTTTGCTATCTGGGGATTAATCTATCTGGGTTTAATTAGTCTGGGAATTTACCAAGCTTTGGCTTTCAATAAAACTGAACCGCGTTTGCGTCGGTTAGGCTACGAATTAGCCATCGCTAGTGCTTGTCAGATTCTCTGGGTAATTCTCTTTCAATCCCGTTTTTTTGCCCTGTCTTTACTGGCAATGCTAGGCATTTTAATTTCTCTCATCCGGCTTTATCTCCGCTTAGAAATTAATCGCTTTATTGTCAATCGTAAACAGGGTTTATTGGTTAATGCTCCTATTAGTATCTATTTCGCTTGGATTACCGTAGCCACGATTGTCAACGTCGCTTCGGTGCTAGATTGGATCGACTGGCAGCCATGGGGTCTAACTGACCAGATCTGGACGGTAATAATTCTGGTTATCGGGGCGATAATCGCGATTTTAGTCGGTTTAAACCGAAAAGATCGGGCTTTTATCGGTGTGTTCATCTGGGCTTTCTTGGCGATCGCTGTTAAACAGATTTCTCTGCCTCTAATTGCGATAACGGCGATTATATTAGCGATTATCCTAACTTTTCTGGTTTTTAGTGGCAGTTTTCGTCCTCTGAGTCGTTAAAATGCGGGATCACAGCGAATTTCGACGATAAAGCCATCGGGATCGTAGAAGTAAACCCCCCTGCCAGTCGGACGGGTCACGGGTCCACTAGCAATAGTAATTCCCTGACTTTGTAGCACTTCTAGGGCAATATCGAAGCATTCGGGGGCAATATCGAAGGCTAAATGGTTGGCACGGGTAAAAGCGATTTCGGGATTGTCGTCGGGAGGGTTTAAATCTGGTTCCCAAAATAGGTCAATTACTGTACCATCGGGGGTGATAAAATTGGCAACTTTTCCCTGGGCAACTAATTCTTTTAAGGTACTGGGAATTTTTTCCCCCATTAATTCCTCTAAGCCTAATATTTCCCCATAAAAATGACGAGAGGCATCCATATCTTTGACGTTGAAAGCGATATGATGGACTTTTCGCAGTTGACCGATTTTGAGTTTTTTTGCGGTTACGGAAGGGCTAATAGTCATCTTAGTTATCAGTTATCAGTAAGGGGTTGGGGGATTTTTCAGTGAACAGGCTGGCGACTTAAGAGTTAATTTTTTGCAATAATTGCCGAATTGATTCCGCATCTTGGGCGTTGGGTAGGAGAGCAAGATAGAAGCCTAAATCCTGTTGCGCTTGGCTGAATTGTCCAATTTGATAGTAAACTAAACCTCGATCGCGCAGCTCTAAGGGATGATTAGGAATGAGCAAAAGTAGCAGATCTATTGTCCGAATTGTCTGAGACCATTGTTGACGATTCAGGTAAATATATTTTAAATTAGTCAACAAACGTAACAAAATTTGCTGATTGGTAGCAATATTGAGAAAATGTTCTTCTAATTTAACTGGCTGTTGATAAACCTGACTTAATCTTTCTTGACAGTCCTGTTTAAATAAGATTTCACCACCGTGAAAGGGATCGACAAAAATTTCCACTTCCTCGAAATCGGGACGGATAATAAAATGGCCCGGCATACCAATTCCTACCATGGGAAAATCGATCTGTTTGGCAATCTCTAAATAGATAATCGAGAGAGTGAGCGGAATACCTGTGCGGCGATCGATTACATCATTTAAGTAGCTATTGCGGGGGTCATAGTATTCTTGGGTATTACCATTAAATTGTAAATCTTCAAACAAATATTGATTGATAATCTTGACTATTTTTAAAGGATATAATCTATCGGGTAAACGTTTTTTTACCTCCTCAGCCATTAAATTTATTCTATTTAAATAGTGATCAATATTGAGGTGCGGATATTCAAAATTGGCTATTTGTAGGGCTGCCCGAGCTAGATTTATCTCAGGGTCAGGATGTTGAATTGTTTCGATGAAGGCTTGGTATAAGAGTGCAAGGGTCATTAGAAAAGGGTATTAATCAGATTATCAACTATTTTAACCGATCCTTCCGATTTTATCGCTTCTCTTTTCTGATCACCATTAAATATTCAGAAATTTAGATGAGCTTTGCTGGGAAGAGTAGCGAGAAATCTTGTCAATATCTAGATTAACCACGGCTTTTTCTAAAGGGATCGTGCGACAATTTTTATTTTGAGACTGCACTTGATAAACTAATTGATTTGTCCAATCTAAAGCAGTTAACCAACCACTTTGAGGATGATAAACCCCAGTTTCAATGTCTAGCCAACCGCTGCCGCGAGCTAGTTGTCCCGGTTTGACATCGGGAAAGGTAAAGGTTAAAGTATGACCTGTGATAATTAGTTTATCCTTGAAATAGGGTTGGGTCATGGTATGAAATTCGTTTCTAATCCAACAAAACTGCTCGTTTGTTTGCTGTTCAAGGGGATATTCTGGTTGTACTCCCGCATGAACTAACCAAATATCTCCTAGGTCTAAATAAGCGGGTAGGGATTGAAACCAATTAATATGCTCGGCGGGTATATTGTTATTATAACTTAGTAGTGTCGCCGCCCCGCCACTCTCGATCCAGCCGTTAAACCATTTTTCAGAAACTTCTTTTCCTGCCAGAGCTTTTAAGAGCATATATTCATGATTTCCTAGTAGACATTGGTAGTTATTTTTGATGACAAAATCCACCACTTCCAAGCTCTGCTGTCCTCGATCGATTAAATCTCCCAGAAAATAAACCTCATCCTCACTATCGGGAGCAACTCGGTTTAATAGTCGCAAAAGTGTCTGAAAACTGCCATGCACATCTCCGATAATAATACGACGCGGTTCTTGAGTCTGTTTCCCTATTTTTTTAAAAAACACACACCCCTCTCTAATTGCTGAGATTGCTACTCTTTTATCGCTAAAAAAGTAGTTTTTATAAGGTCTTAATTTTATTATAGGACAAGCTTTTCCTTCTGACAGTCACTGGTTTTGGGGAACGCCGGAACTGCGGGAGAAAGGCTGTAAGTAGGTGGGTGGAATTAAATATAAGATGAACTTAGGTTGGGTTGAAGCATGAAACCCAACTACCGCATGGGTTACGCTACCGCTAACCCATCCTACAAATAATTGTGCCTCCCTACTTAATTGTTTTGTAAAGTATTTTTGCAATCTCTGGGCAGGGAGCGGACAGGTTATGGTATTATTTTTTTATGATGAGTTTTTATATAATTGGGTGTAAGTGTCCATCATTGAACGCAAAGATTCCAATTATATAAAAAAGTATCTCAAAAAAATGCCCACTTGTCAAGCATTATCAAAAAAAAAGTTTTTTTTTTGAGATTATAATAAAAAAAAATTAGTTTTCTGCTTCTATGATAACCCTAATTAACGCTAGAATTCCCGCCCATCAGGATCGACAACAAATAGAGATAAATGCTGCTGGAAAGATCGAGAGGATAACGGAGATGGAGGGAAGAAAAAAAGGGGAAAAGATTATCGATATGGAAGGGGATTGGCTATCGTTGGGAGGAGTAGATTTACAGATCAACGGAGGATTAGGATTAGCATTTCCCGACTTAGAAATAACAGATATAGAAAAGTTAGATAAGATTAGCGATTATCTTGAGAATCAAGGAATTGATGGTTATCTGCCCACCTTAGTAACCACGTCTGTGGAGAAATTTCAAAAATCCCTCTCAGTAATTGCCAAATATATCGAGAAACAGAAACAGGAAAATCGAGCGAGCGCGCAGGTTTTAGGAGTACATTTAGAGGGACCATTTTTAAACTATGAAAAAAGGGGGGCGCATCCGGCCCAATATCTTTTAAACCCAAGTATAGAAACAGTAGATAAAATCTTTGGGGACTACTTATCGATCGTAAAAATTATCACCCTAGCCCCAGAATTAGATAGTAGCGGTACGGTGATTAAATACTTAAGCGATCGAGGGATTACCGTCAGTTTAGGACATTCGCAAGCGAGTCAAGAAATAGCCAAAAAAGCCTTTTTACAGGGGGCAAAAATGGTTACTCATGCCTTTAATGCCATGCCTCCTTTACACCATCGTCAACCGGGGTTATTAGGGGAAGCAATTATCAATCGCGATGTGTATTGTGGGTTAATTGCCGATGGTCAACACATCCATCCAACCATGATAGAATTATTACTAAAAGCCAGTAATTATCATCGAGGAATTTTCTTAGTTAGTGATGCTTTAGCGCCGATCGGTTTAGAAGATGGTGTCTATCCTTGGGACGAGAGAGAAATTGAAGTTAAACAGGGAACAGCAAGACTTTTTGACGGTACTTTAGCGGGAACAACCTTACCCTTATTACAAGGAGTAGCCAATTTAGTTAACTGGGGAATATGTGATTTAGAAACGGCGATTCTTTTAGGGACAGAATCCCCCAGAAAAGCGCTCGGATTAGCGGGTTTATCGGTGGGACAACCTGCCAACTTTTTGCGCTGGCAATCGGCATCAAATTGGGAAAGATTGGATTTCCGCCAGCATTTTGGACTCTAACTGTTGAATGAGGGTATCGAGATCCACTTCGAGGCGATCAAAACATTCAGGAGGGGAAAGATCGGGTTGAAAATAAATCAATTTTACCTGACCATCACCGATAGCGACTATAGCCACTTCTTCCCTGGGATTATAGCGATAAATAATCCCAAGCATCTCTTGAATTTTGCGATTAACCTGGCGATTTAATTTCTCTAGAGCCTCCTTAGAACAACAGACAAAATGGGGCTGGGGTTTAAGATCGATGCCCAGGGTTTCTTGAGAATCTTCTCCCCATTCCGAGAGTAAACCCCACATTAAACCAGCCAATTCCTGTTGATTTTCTTGCACGAATTGATCTAATTGATAGCGCCATTGATTAGCGGGATCATCGGGGATTGGTTGTTCAAATCTCATCATTAGCCTCTTTTCAGTTATCAGTTATCAGTTATCAGTTATCAGTTATCAGTTATCAGTTATCAGTTATCAGTTATCAGTTATCAGTTATCAGTTATCAGTTATCAGTTATCAGTTATCAGTTATCAGTCCTTAATAAGGGGGGTGCGGATCCCACCTTGATCCCCCCTTAATAAGGGGGGAAAGCTGACAATTTTTAACACCTACCTACTTATCGACGGTACTCATCACCGCAATCACCGATTAACTGCAATAAATCCTGGGATTTTTGCAAGACATGATCAATTTTTTGATAGTCTTGGGGGGATAATTGAAAATCGAAAATACGGGCATTTTCTTGGATATGTTCAGCAACACCCAAACGCACCCCGATAATTGCCCCGGCTACGGCTTTTTGTTCGAGAACGTAACGCACTGCCACATTAGGAATGGTGACATGATAGGAATCAGCGATCGCTTTAAGAACGGTTAATAATTCTTGGAATAATTGCCAGTTTCCCCAAGCATTGATCATGTTTTTATATTTCCGTAAACTAGCGGTATTGAGACTCATGGGATTGGGTTCAGGATGACCGAGATATTTTGCCCCTAATAAGCCTCCTGCTAGAGTACCATAGGCGAGTAGATAGATGTTATGTTCTTGGCAAAATTGTGCCATTTTGACGAGGGGACGGCGATCGATTAGAGAAAACTGGACTTGATTGGAGACTATTTTAATCCCGGTGCTGAGAATAATTTTTAAATGTTCCGTGTCGAAATTAGTCAAGGCCAGGTGTTTAATTTTGCCTTCCTGTTGTAATTCTCCTAAAAAATATAAGGCATCTAGATAATTTTTATCGCGATAATCCCACCAGTGAAACTGCAATAAATCGAGACTATCCACATCCATACGACGTAGGGAAATAGCGATATTTTTTTCGACTATTTCCTTAGTCATTTTACCCGGACGGGGAACCCATTTAGTGAAAGCTTGCAGATTATTTAAAGCATCAATGCCCCTTTGGGCAACTAATTGACGACGAAATTCACCGATAAAATCTTCGGCCGGACCGTAATGATCGGCCAGATCCCAAGTGGTGAAACCGGCATCTAGATAGGAAAACATACTAGGGATCGCTTTTTGGGGTGCGATCGAACCATGGGCGCCTGAAACTTGCCACATTCCGTTCAAAATACGACAAATTTCCAGATCGGGGGTAAACTGTAAGCGACGAGATTCGGACATGGGGACTTTTCAGTGTTGCCAAAGGCACGGCGTAGCCGTCCAGTAAACAGTAAACAGTAATCAGTAAAAAGACAGCAGAAAACTGCCATTGAATACTGCTCACTTAATATTCTATTCTCCTACTGACCACTGATCACCGATTACTGATTCAAGACAGATCGATCGTACCTGTCCAGAAAAAAGCGGCAAAGGGGAAGACTTTCGGAAAAATCTCCCCCTTTTTGGGTTTCTGCTGCTCAATTTTTGCTGGTTTAATATTCCACTTCCAATCGGGCTGCGGTGACAGCATCAAAAGCGAAAGCGAGAACTATAGGCATGGGACAAGCGAGGGTGATACAGAGAATTAAAGCTGTCAGAGTCAATCCGATAGCCACTCCTAACCAAAGTTTTTCGGCAGGAGATAGACCTTTTTGGCGCTTAATGTTTTGTAACACTTTGGTGGGAATTGGTTCTGGCATCACGGCATTGGGAGGGAATGCCCAATAATTACTGTAGCGTTCGAGAAATAGCTCTGTCCAGCCGTTTTCTTGACACCATTCTTGAATCCATGGTTCGTGAAAGTGTTTCATTGCTTCCCTGTTAACTTTTTCCAGTGATTACTTTAAACATCTCCTGATGTGAATTTCATCCTAGCAAAGCTATCTTAAGGGTCGATCGGATTCAATAAAACTTAATATATGAGTAGTCGGTGAAAAGTTCAGTTAACGGTGAGGCAAGGAGACAGGAGACTCCGAGATAGGAGACAGGAGACTCCGAGATAGGAGACAGGAGACTCCGAGATAGGGATCAGCTTGGGGATTGGGTGTGAGGGAATAGGAAAATAATTGTTAAAAAATTTCGGTTCTCGATTCGGTACAGATTGCCTGTAATTTTTGGTCCCAAGTATCGAGGGGAAGGGTATCGAGATAGGCAAAGTCAAAGACAATCCCGATCGAGGGGATAGCTTGCCATTCGGGGGAATGTAAGAGACGATCAAAATAACCTCCCCCGTAACCTAAGCGATAACCTTGGCGATCACAGGCGACGGCGGGAATTAACAGTAAGTCCACTTCAGCCGGTAAAATGAGAGGAGCGATCGCTGTTGGTTCGTAGATGCCATAACGATTTAATTCTAGGGGATCGTCGGCAGTCCAACAGTGCCAAGTCAGGCTATCTCCGTCACAACGGGGAAAACCCCAGCGATGGTGTTGGGAAAATAAGGAACTTAAATCCGGCTCTTGACGATAACTGAAGTAAGCGAGAATGGTTTTAGCGTGGTGAAAGAGGGGTAAAGATTGTAAATTTTTGCAAAGTTGCTGACTATTTTCTTGCCAAATATGCTTAGGAAGAGCGCGTCTTTGGGTAATTAGTTGTTTGCGTAATTGGGCTTTTTTGGTAGCAGAATCCATAAAATAGAGATAAATATTTCTGTAGTCACAAGATGCTAAATCTATTTAACTCGCTTTTTGGGCGTTATAACGAGAATATCAAGGCCAATGTGGAAATTTACCTTAAATGTCGGCTTGAAGGAACTCTCGGTTTTACCTCGGAGATGAAAGGTTCCGTCAATATAAAACAGCACTTCGACACATTTCGACACATTTCGACAGGCTCAATGTAAAGGCTCAGTGACACGAAGCACAGCTAAAAATAAATGTCTAATCTCAAGAGCAAAATCTCGAATAACTTCTGAAATTGTTAATTTCATTCTAGATGCGTATTTTGAAGTGCGCTTGCTCATATTCGGAGTCATGAGCATCGGCAGTCTTTTTTCTTTTAAGGGTCTTGACATACTTACGAAAAATAGCTACTATGTGAGCATAGCGGATAGGGTAATCAACCGCTCTAAAAACCCATGTAGTCTAATCACTACAACCTCTGCACCTTGACAATCAAAGATATAGGGTTCTACTCAATAGTTCTAGTTTCTCACCTGTGAGTAGGTAAAATCTTTGTAGGAACTAGACAAAGCAGTATTTGAAGCTAACGTTTCAATTAAAGCAAATTTTGTAGAAATACAACTATCGTGGGGCGCACGAAAAGTAACGCTTGGGGAAAGAACCACCTCTGTTTTAGATAACGCAAGGAATCTAAAGTAAGTGGACTTGTTGAACCAAGAATCCCTCGCTTTTAGCGATGGGAGCGTCAAACTTGGGCAACTTGTCCCTACTGTATTCGGGCTAAATGGTTGCTGGGTTGGAAAGGGGTAAAATACACCGAATACAAGATTGATGGGGATGAAAGCGCTCGTCAAGCCATGGCCGAACGGTCCAACGGTAAACGCAGTGTACCACAGATTTTTATTAATAATGAACATATCGGTGGTTGTGATGATTTGTATGCTTTGGATGGTCAGAAAAAATTAGATAATTTACTGGCTAAATGTGGGACTATCTAAAGTCTATTGATGAAAAAGCCTATGAGAAACATCGGCAATGGATGCAGTTAGCTTTAAATTTAGCGGCAACTGCGGGGGATCGGGGTGATGTACCTGTGGGAGCGGTTATCGTGGATAAACAGGGACATTTAATCGCTCAAGGGGCTAATTGCAAGGAAAAACACCATGATCCCACCGCTCACGCTGAAATTCTGGCGATTCGTGCCGCTAGTCAGGTTTTAGGCAATTGGCACTTAAATGATTGTACCCTCTACGTCACCCTCGAACCCTGTCCCATGTGTGCCGGGGCAATTATTCAGGCTAGATTAGGATTATTAGTGTACGGTGCTGACGATCCCAAAACAGGAGTTATCCGCACTGTGGCTAATTTTATAGATAGTCCTTTTTCTAACCATCGTTTACCGGTAATCGCGGGAATTTTAGCTAAGGAATCTGGGGAATTATTACAAACATGGTTTGAGAAAAAAAGAAATGTTTAAAGGAGTCAGGGAGATAGGAGTCAATATCAAATTAGGTTACACTTCATCTTAATAAGAAGAGCCGTAAGGAAAATTCACGATGAATAATTGGGAAAGTCCTATCCACCCCGGTGAAATTTTAGCTGATGAATTAGAGGAAATTAATCTTGATGTTTCTCAGCTTGCCACAAGAATTAATATCTCTGAGAATGAACTTGAGCAAATTCTCAAGGGACAAGGAAATATCACGGGAGATATTGCTTTAAAATTAGGGCGTTTTTTTAATACAGGGGCAGAAATTTGGATGAATTTACAAAAAGCATACGAGTTAGATATAGCGAGGGAAAAGTTAGGAAATACCCTCGAAAAAATTATTCCTTATCAATCCCTGTCTTCAGGATAAATTCTCTTGAATTCTATAATTATTCATTTGGCTGCATCTCACATTTGCAGAAATAGCGACAATCAGCAATTATCAGTTATCCTTAAACTGATACAAATGTATGAATAACCGCGTGTGGGAGTTAATCCTACTGTTAACAGTGGACTAGCTGATCACCACCAGTTGCATTAACTGGATCTTTTGCCAAAATGGAGTAAATATAGTAGCGGGGGGATGGTCAATGACAGCACGGGAAGTATTAGAGTTAATTCAACGGGCAAAGGACGAAAGAGCGGGGAAGTTGGATCTGTCCAACAAAAACTTAACAGAAATTCCCCCCGAAATTCCTCAACTCACCTCCCTGCAAGAACTCAACCTCAACGATAACCAAATCAGCGAGATACCAGAAGCGCTCGCTCAACTCACCTCCCTGCAACGCCTCAACCTCGGCCATAACGAAATCAGGGAGATTCCAGAAGCGCTCGCTCAACTCACCTCCCTGCAATACCTCTACCTCAGCAATAACCAAATCAGCGAGATACCAGAAGCGCTCGCTCAACTCACCTCCCTGCAATACCTCTACCTCAGCAATAACCAAATCAGCGAGATTCCAGAAGCGCTCGCTCAACTCACCTCCCTGGGAGGCCTCGACCTCAGCAATAACGAAATCAGGGAGATTCCAGAAGCGCTCGCTCAACTCACCTCCCTGGGAGGCCTCGACCTCGGCCATAACCAAATCAGGGAGATTCCAGAAGCACTCACTCACCTCACCTCCCTGCAATACCTCGACCTCGGCCATAACCAAATCAGGGAGATACCAGAAGCGCTCGCTCACCTCACCTCCCTGCAAGGCCTCTACCTCAGAAATAACCAAATCAGCGAGATACCAGAAGCGCTCACTCACCTAGTCAACCTGAAGCGATTAGTCCTCAAAAATAACCCGATTACCAACGTTCCCCCGGAAATTATTCGTCAGGGATGGGGTGAAGAAATATCGGATGATGGCAATCCGCAGGCGATTTTTAGTTATCTCAAGGATAAAGGGAAAAAACGCCCTCTTAATGAGCTTAAAGTTTTATTGGTGGGGGAGGGGGATGTGGGGAAAACTTCCCTGTTAAAGCGGTTACTGCACAATACCTTTAATTCCGGAGAACCCAAGACCCCCGGCATTAATATTGAAAAGTGGCAACTGCCCCAAAAACCCGATATTCGCCTCAATATCTGGGATTTTGGCGGTCAGAAAGTGATGCAAACCACCCATCAGTTTTTTCTGACTAAACGCAGTCTTTATCTGCTTGTCCTCGACAACCGCAAAAATGAACAGCAAAACCGTCTGGAATACTGGTTAAAACTCATTGAAACCTACGGAGGCAATTCTCCCGTGATTATCGTGGGTAATTGTGCCGATGAAAATCCCCCGCAAGTTAAGATCCGCACCCTCCGGAAAAAATATCCCCAAATTACCAAGCTAATCGCCACTTCCTGTAAAACCGGTGTGGGAATCGAGGAACTTGTACAGGAAATCGCCTCCCAAATCGATGCTATTCCCCATATCAAAGATTTATTGCCTAATAGTTGGTTTGAGATCAAAACTCAACTAGAAGCGATGCAAGAGAGTTATGACTTTATTTCCTACGAAAAGTATCAGGAAATGTGTCAGACAGCCGAGATTAAAGAGGCCAGCGATCAAAAAAGTTTAGTGCAGTTTCTCCACGATCTCGGTATTGTCCTCAACTACCAAGATGATCTGCGACTGAATGAAACCAATGTCCTGAACCCGGAATGGGTAACTAGCGGTGTTTATGATATTCTCAATAATCACGATTTGATGGTGCAAAAAAAAGGCATTCTTTCACTGCCAGATCTGCAAGATATTCTCAAACAACCCCAACGTTATCCCGAAAATAAACGCCGATTTTTGATGGATTTGATGGGAAACTTTGAACTCTGTTTTCCCCTTGATGGTTACAGTCCCGATCGCTATCTAATCACCGATCTTCTACCCATCGATGAACCGGATGTGGATAGCTACGAAAACGCACCTTTACACTTCCAGTACCGTTATGATATCCTGCCCGGTAGCATCATTTCCCGCTTTATCGTCCGCAATCACCAGATGATCTATAAAACCATGCGTTGGCGTAGTGGTGTGGTTCTGACAATGGATCTTAATAAAGCTTTGGTGCGTGCCGACGAGGAAGATAACTTCATTAGCATAAAAGCTAAGGGTGAGCGTGCTAGTGCGCTTTTAGCTATTATTAAGACAGATTTTCAGAAAATTCACGCTACTATCCCTAATTTAGCCGTACAGGAAAAGTTAGTGATTCGAGAATTGCAAGGGGAACAACCCACCGGGGTAGAAGTTCCCGTCGATTATCTCTATCTGATAGAACTCGATCGCCAAGGCAGCGTCGAAGCAACTCTCCCCGGTTTGCGCGGCACATACAATATCCGCGATATCTTAGAAGGGGTGGAATCTAAGACAGAAAGAGAAATATATCTCGACGAAAGGCAGCAACGGGGCCGCAAAAGCCGAGAAAATCGCCCTATAGGTTCCAAAACGCCAGAAACTCCCAATCTCCTGAAACCTAGTCTCGCTTTGTTGCTGGTTTTAGCTGTGGTTGCTTTTATCTTTGCGGTGCTTGCCAATACTGTGCCAGTGGTACAGTTTATTACCAGCGTTTTGGCAATTATTTTTATCTTTGCTTTGATTGTGATTGTGGGATTGCTCCGGACGGGTAAAATCAATGAAACGACCTTCAATCAGTTTTTAGAGGGTTTTTGGCGATCTATCACGATTTTTAAAGGACAAGAACCAAAAACCAAGAACGATGACACCTCCCAAGAAACCCCCGAATCGGAGCAGTAAAGATTTGCATACCACAGAAAGGTAACTTAGGCGAAAAAGTTTACAAATATTTAATATTAATCTCTCTTTTTATCAAACTGGGAAAACTCTTGGCCTTTTCCCGTTCTCAACCTCTTATACTAAATCCGGTTATTAAAAACTGATTATTTATTCTCCCTTTTGCCTCTTGCCTCTTGCATGAGTGCCTGTCCTCATATGTAGCCTATACTCAACGGATTTAGTATTATATGCTATTCACAACTAATCTAATCAGTGTGGCCAAGGGAATAATTTCTCTTTGACAAAATCCCGGTAACATTCTGTCTGTATATGATATTGAAGATGGCTTAAAAGAGAGTTGGTTACAGCGATTATCTTGGCAATATGTTAAAAGGGATCGAGCTACCGCTCAAATAATTGCCCAAAGATATCTGGCCGCTAGTCCCTGTTTAGAAACCCTGCTAAAACTCCCAGAAGATTCCCTGGGTTATCATTATGCTACTCACCTAATTAGTCTCAATTTTGATCCTAATTTTTATCGGTCTATTCAGGTCAATTCCGATACAGATTATCTGCTGCTTCGCTTACGGCAAACTCACGATATCTGGCATATAGTAACGGGTTTTGGTGTCGATGTGACGGGAGAATTGCAACTGAAAGCTTTTGAATTAAGTCAAACTCGTCGCCCTCTAGCTATTGTCCTACTTTTAGGGGGATTATTCGGAGCTTTATTTTCTTCCCCACTTTCCTTAGCCTCTCTCTGGGAAGAGATTGTCATCGCCTATAATTTGGGCAAAAATACTCGACCTTTTTTGGCGCAAAAATGGGAACTAGCTTGGGAGAAATCCCTGCTAGTTTGGCGGCAAGAATTGGCGATTGTCTCCTCTAAAAACTAAACTAAGAGACAATTACAGATAATTATCGGGCTGAAATTTTTTCAGCTTTTTTTTCGCAAAAGACTTGACAAACTCAAAAATTTTTGCTAACCTTTTACTATAATAGGAATCCGTGTCGCCCTGCGGAGTCTCTCTACCATCAGGATTTAAGGCTCAAGCGGACTGAAAATTTAATTGTCTCTCAATCTTTCTAATAGTGAGGAGCGGGATAAATTCGCCAGAGAAAGAATTAACTCGGTGCGTTCCGAGATGGGAAGTTGGGCAATCCGTTCCACCAGAGCGGATAATTCCGAATCTAGAGTTCCGAACCTTCCTTCCAGAAGACTGGCTATCATCGAGTAACGTTCTTCTAAGGTGCCTTCTTGTCTCCCTTCTTGTTTTCCCTCTTCCTTCCAATCTTTTCGCTGCTTTAGATAAGCTGGTGATAAGTTCATAATGACCTCCTGTTCCTCTGCACTTAAATTATCCCTCAACTCTAAATTCTTGCGCCAGTTGGCTAAGATTTCCAGTAAATTTTCTCGAAAAGGGTTAGGTTGGGGAAGTTCAACTAACTCTTCTACGGCTCGTTTCTGAGTTCCTCCTTTTCCTAAAACCCTCAACCATAAAGTGTCTTCATTCACCGGTAATTGATGGATGGCGACTATGGCTGTTTTGAGGAAGTCAGCTAAAAAGTAAACCCCTTTCAACCAATTACTCTCATCGCTGTCAGCCCTGAATCCTTGAATCATTCTAGCTGAAAAGGTGGGCGTGAGAATCCATAAAACTGGCAATTCTGCTGCAGTTAGAGCTTTGTTTGACCGTTTCGCCTTCCTTAAGAGGTCATTATGAACCGCATATAACTTTGATATACAACTGCGAATCTCTATTTCTGAGGGAGAGTTGCGGAAAGGTTCAAACAAGCAGGAAGTCGCCGCCATTTTTCCGAGTAACCCTAAAGGGAGTTTATTCCTTGATGGTGAACTGGCCGGTTCAAACCAGACATCAATTTCTTGAACCTCGCTTTTTACTTTCTTGCTCTTTCTAATCGTCCCTAGAGGTGCTAACAATTCCTCTAAATACTCCTTAGCAAATTGGTCGTGAATTTGGCGAGTCATTGCAATTGATAATCGAGCCGAAAAAGGACGGCAATAATCTTATTATATCGTCAATAATGAAGGGTTTAAATCGAACCTCAAGAATTAAGAGGTCTTTGACATCGCTTGAGAACAAAAAAGAAAGGTTGGGGAGAGTTTTTAAAATCCATAATTCCCAGCACGGTATTATCATCTACTTTCCGAAAAGAGTCATTAATCGGCAAATAATCATAAATCATCGTGGCGCTGACTTTGCCCCGATATTCCATCATTCGCAGTCTAGCCTGACTTGTCTCTGTTTTCAGCAAGGAGTTGGTCAGCATCAGTAAAGGTTTCAGAGAATTATTTTTGAGTATCGGCAACTTCAAAATCCAGTTCATGGCCGTGGGATTGGGTGCCACCTTAAAAATTTTTCCCTGACCATCTAAAAATAACAGGGGGTGGACATTCTCAGTATCGACAAATTCTTTACCATACCAATTAGATGCTTCTAATAAACCATCCATTGGGTGATTTGTCTGAAGTCCAGAACCTTGCCAACGACCGAGCATAAAGTCTAAACTCACGGGGTCGAGAGCGTCAAACAATTGTAAAGCTCTTTCTGTGGTTGTTTGACCAGCCTTAAGAATCGACTGGCAGCTTTCTAATTCTAATGTTTCCATTGTTTCACTCTTGTTGTGTCCTGACAATAGCAGTATAGCTTCTCAGCCACAGGGTGGGGGATTGCCACTTGGTTAAGATTACCAAATATCCGACATATCTTCAGTCAATGGGTCATCTTATTGCTCTAGGGTTTCCAGCCATTCACTCATTTCTTCCTTGATGGTTTCTTTAAGTTCTCGCAAATCATCTTTATCTATTAGGCCTTTTTCCAGTAAGAAAGTGTAGAACTTTTTCAGACTACTGGCGTTAGCCTTGATACTTGATTGACTGGCCCACAGGGCCTTTTTGATAAACCAATAACCCAAAAAGTCACTGACCATATCTACCCCGTCTTTGGCTTCTACGGCATCTTCATAGAGTAAATATTCGTTGATATAAAAATCTATATTTGAAACATGATTATTGATGGTTTTTTCGGACAGGCCTGATGATTCTAGCCAACCCTCAAAATCCTTTAGTAATTCATGATTGGCTTTTCTTATCTTTTGACAGTCAGCCTCGTATTTCTGGCAATCATCCATCTCAAATTTCTCTCCTCCAAATCGCTGCTCGATGGTCAATAGGGTAATGAATCAAGTGTTTTTTTCCAAGCGCCTAAAGCCGCCATTTCATCCTCATGGTCAACGTCGGCCAACCGCCTGAATCGCCTTTCTCTTTTCTGCTAAATAGCTCCAACGATGTTAGACTCAATTTGCTCATTGACATCCTCACCGCCGTAAACGGACGGTGATTCCCAAACCTCACGATTTAGGTTTCTGCTTCTTTCCCTTGCGGGGTTCCGCACCTGCCTTAACAGATTTACTCTGTTCTGGTCTTATGGTCGCTCTACAGACTGA
>NZ_JADBTF010000498.1:0-4022 GCF_020246295.1 Microcystis sp. M090S1
CTGCGATTTTTGTCAACTGTTTTCGATCCAGAGCGAACTAATCAATTAAATCTCTTGCCAGATAAAGATTTAGTCGATTTATGCCACCCTATCGAACCATACCAAGTAACGAAGAACCTCAGTTATCAGTTATCAGTTATCAGTTATCAGTTATCAGGAGTCAGGAGTCAGGAGTCAGGAGACAGGAGATTATTTGTATTTTCTCCCCACTTCCCACTTCCCACTTCCCACTTCATAATTCATAATTCATAATTCATAATTCCCACACCTAACCCTAGCTATTTCTCGCTTTGTTTATGGGGTAAAAAGAAAGCATCGAGGGGGTCTGGGACGGGTTTAACCACTGCGGGGGGTTTGGGGGGAATCGCTTCTGCGACGGGTTGAACGGGTGGATTGGGTTTAACGGGGGTAACGACGGGAGTTTCTGGGGGTTTCGTTTCAGCTGCGCTGGGAATTGTCACCTGTCGGGGATTTTCGAGGGGTTTAGTGGAGACCGGGGGAGAATTGTTTTCTGGGGGTTTAACTTCTGAGGTGGGGGAGGGTTTAATTTCTGGGGACGGGGAGGGAGTAGGAAGAGAATTAACCGCTACTGCATCCATCTGTTCTAATTCCAGTACATACAATTCGTTAACGGTTTGGGAACCCTGGGGAATAGCTTCAAAGTCAATTTTGCCCTTAATGACGATTTCTTCGCCTTGACGGGGTAATTTATTGCTATTGGTGCGAATCCAAATCTTACCCGACCCATCCTGCAAAAGATAGGCTCCTCCCGCTAAAAAAGGGGCATAATTGCTCACGGTTCCCCTAAGATAAACTAAAGTGCCTTTTGGTTTTTCCTGTAATTGCTCGATCGCTGTTAGGGGAGGATCACCGATGTAGGGAACGGCAATACCGAGGTCAGCAAGGGTACTACAACCGAATAACCCTAGCAATAATAATAAACTGCTGATGCGCCCTACACGAGTCTGGATAGACATTCTTGCTTTAACCTTAACGAGTGCCATTAGCCAATCTTTTTGACCATAGAATGGATCCGAAAGATTTTTGTTCTCGGTATTATCATAGAATGTCCGTAACTACTTGCCAAATTCTCGACGGGAAAGCCTTAGCTCAAAAAATCCAACTTGGTCTAGGAGAGCGCATCCAGACGCTACAATCTCAAATGGGACGACCTCCGGGGTTAGCGGTGTTGATGGTGGGGGATAATCCCGCTAGTGCCGTTTATGTCCGCAATAAGGAGAAAGCTTGTACTAAAATCGGTATGGCCTCTTTTGGTCGTCATTTCCCCACCGATACAAGTGAACTAGAAATTTTAGCGGAAATTGTCCGTCTCAATCAAGATGAGCGGGTGGACGGGATTTTAATTCAATTACCCTTACCTAAGCATTTAGATGCGGTTTCCCTTCTCTACCAAATTGACCCGAAAAAAGATGCTGATGGCTTACATCCTCTCAATTTAGGCGGTTTAGTGCGGGGTGATGACTGTATCCGCAGTTGTACTCCTGCGGGGGTCATGGCACTCCTGAAAGAATATAATATTCCCATAGCCGGTAAGCACGCGGTGGTGGTGGGTCGCAGTATTCTAGTGGGGAAACCTTTAGCTTTAATGTTATTGGAGGAAAACGCTACGGTAACTATTGCTCACTCGCGCACGGAAAATCTGGCAGAAATAACCAGAAGTGCCGATATTTTAGTACCTGCTGTCGGTAAAGCCAATTTAATCACTAAAGATATGGTAAAACCGGGTGCAGTGGTGGTGGATGTGGGGATTAATCGCGTCGCTGACCGTTTGGTGGGAGATGTGGACTATGCGGGGGTTTTAGAAGTGGCTAGTTATCTTACTCCTGTCCCCGGGGGTGTCGGTCCGATGACGGTGGCAATGTTATTACAAAATACGTTGTTAAGTTACGAACGCAAGTTATAAATCCTCAGCTACCAGCTATCAGCTATTCAGTAATTCTACCGATACAATTTTGTCAATCTAGCAAGTTGGGATTTTTACGGGGAAACTCTCTTTTAAAATTGGGCTTTACTTTTGATTTTATTACTCAATCCAGGCTTTTGGGGGGGTTCTACCCCCCAAACCCCCCGCGCATTAGTTTTTCGGTGGGATGCTTGCACGCAGCTGCTGATATATCTGTAATAATTTAAGAGTCACTGATAATTGCTGATTGTCGATATTTCTGCAAGTGTGAGATGCAGCTCCTTGATTTTTTTTTAACTATGTTGGTAGAATTTTACAAAACTGAATAGACTAGGAGCTTTTCTTATGATCTTTATTATCCCGATTATTCTTGGTGCGGCTGCCTTAGTTACTGCTGGTGTGGGAGTTAGTGCGGGTGCTAATGGTGTCTCTAAGCTACAAAAGGCGGAAAAAATTGGCAAAAGTGCCGAACAAAGATACAAAAAAGCCAATAAATCCCTAGAAAAAAAGTTTCAAGCTACCCAAAAATTCGCAGAAGAATACGGTCAACTGCAAATTAATGTCAAAATCAACACCATCCGCAGATTTGTTAAGTTTGTTCGACGAATTGATCAAAGAAATAGTCAAAGAATTGGTCAAAATTCCTCCCAATCCCATCAACGCTTCTTAGAAGTAGAAGGGTTTGAGGGATTTTCTGCCCAACAATTCAAGGAATTTAAAGCAGAAGTGTTAGACGCGCAAAGTTTGGCTGTAGAGGGTTTAAAAGTAGTGGGAGTCGCCTCGGCAGCCAGTCAGGGAACCCTAGGATTAATTGGTCTTTTCGGTACTGCTAGTACAGGAACAGCAATTAGTGGACTTAGTGGGGCAGCCGCTTGGAATGCTACCTTAGCATGGTTAGGAGGTGGTTCTTTAGCTGCCGGTGGTGGTGGTATGGCTTTGGGAACAGTGGTTTTAGGAGGTATTACCGTTGGACCTGCTTTAATGATTGGTGGTTTTGTCTTAGGAGGAGAAGGGAAAAAAGCCCTAACTAAAGCTATCGAATACGCCAAGGAAGTGGATAATAAAATAGCTCAATTAGATAAAAGTAAGGGTTTTTTAGGACAAGTTCAGCGCAGAATTAAGGATTTACAATACCTGGTTAATAGTCTGAATAGTAGAGCTATTCAGAGTTTAACCGAACTGGAGTCACGAGCTAATTTTAATCCCCATCTAGAGGAAGACGTGGCCAAGTTTCGGGAGGTACTACTTTTAATTAAAGCTTCATCGGAAATCATGAAACTGCCTATCCTAGACGAAAAGGGGAAATTAACCAAAGCAACGGAAAATCTCGGAGAAAAGTACCGCCATCTCTTAGAAAGCTAATAGTAGGATGCCTGCCAGGAATAAAGAAAATGGTATGATAAACGCTCTAGAATTTAATTTAATAAATATTACCGAGTATTTCAATTAAAGTTAACTCTATTTCTGGAAAGGATTCAATAAAAATACTTTCACCTCGATAATATTTCTGAATAGCTTGATAACTACCATGCAGCGGATGGTGATAAACTTCTAAACATTCCTCCTTGAGATTGACAATCCAGACTTCTTTAATATTTGCTTCCGCATAAAGAGGAATTTTAGTATAGCGATCATAATCGATGGTAGAATCAGAAACTTCAATAATTAAATAAATATGTTCGGGACAGGGATAGGCAGCAACGTAAAAATCTGGGCGAGGTATTAGTAAACTTAAATCTGGTTCTGGTTGAGAATTGTCATTAAGTTTAATGGGATTTTGAACTCTGAGAATAATTTTCTGTCCTAATTTTTGATAAAGTAATTGTATTAATCTAGCTATACCAGCAGCATGACGGGTTCCCATCGGTGACATTTTGATAATTTCTCCTCGAATTAATTCCACTTTTTCATCGGGTTTGATTATTCCCTGGGTTGCCATTTTTTCGTATTCTTCCACCTTGACACTCCCCGCTCTAAAGAGACGGGGATTCTTGGTTCACAGAGATTACTTGCTTAGACAGAATTGCTTCTGAAAAAGTAGAGGTATTCTCTCCCCAAGCGTTTATTGGATCGAGCCCAAAGGTTCCGGTATGCCCTA